>JBKPKF010000219.1:0-5492 GCA_046730995.1 Pseudomonadota bacterium | reverse complement strand
CGAGGCTTGGCGTGGCGGAACCGTTAGATTGGCCCGTACTTGGCGCCGCGACCAAAGCCACAGCCGCTGCAAGGCACAAGAAACGCGTCATCGGGCTACTCCGGCGGTAGACGTCAAGGTCTCTCCAGAAATCCTGTCTCTTGTCTTGGATGAAATTAGTGAAAGTCGCGGCGGTAGCGCCCGGGGCTTGAGCCGAAAGCCGCACGGAACTCCGCCGTCATGTGCGACTGGTCGCAATAGCCGAACTCGGCGGCGAGCATCGCGAGCGAAGTCTTGCTGTGCCGCAAGGCCAGGCTGAGGTTCGTTAGCCGCCGCAAACGCTGGAAGGCGCCAAGCGAAATGCCGGTCTTTGCGCGGAAAACCTGCGCAACGTGGATTGGATGGCGATCTGCGATTTGGGAAAGCTCGCGGAGGCTCCACCGCCGTTCCGGTTCATCCGAAATCGCCTGGACCAGCCGGTCGATCCATTTGCCCTGGTTTTGCCGGGCAGGGACGGTTGCGTTCAGATCCCCGATGATCTCGGCGGCGAGCGAGGCCATGACCAGCTCTTCGTGCAGGCTCGCCGCAAGCTCGAACGCTAGCTTCTCAGCCGTGACTTTCATCCGCGCCGGGCACATGCCGTCGATCGAGGGGCTCGACTCTCCTGCCGGGAAATGGAGATTGACGCACATTGCTCCTCGCGGACCGAAACGGTCATGATGGGTTTCGCCCGCATGGTGTGTGAAGAAGCATCCGCACAACCGCTCGTGCCAGCGCTTGCCCTCTTGCTCGGCAAAGCCTCCGGCAAGCACGACGCATAGATAGTCGTTGGCATGCTTGTGGGGCGGAATTTCGTCATCTGAGCGGTGCGAGGTGAGCGTCAGCAACTGACCGCAAGCGGTCCGCGCTGCCACCATGTCGTAGGTGACTCCGAACCCAAGCGTATGGGCTTCGTCCGCCATGCGGCCGAAGGCTAACGGCCGTGGCGCGGGGCGGCAAGCGGAGGTTTAGAGGCAGGCTTCGAGGTAAGGCTGGTCGAAGCCGTACTGCTTGGCCTTGTCGAGCGTGTAGGGGCGAAGGCCCATCGAACGATATTCGCCGAGGATCTTGCCGTCCGCCGTCTCGTCCACATACTCGAACTTGAATAGCTCCTGGGTGACGATGACGTCGCCTTCCATCCCGATCACTTCGGTGATGTTGGTCGTGCGGCGCGAGCCGTCGCGGAGACGCTTCACCTGGACGATGAGATCGACCGAATCCGCGATCTGGCGGCTGATCGCTTCTTTCGGGATCTTGATGTCGGACATCATCACCATGTTCTCCATACGCGCGAGGCATTCGCGTGGGGAGTTGGAGTGAAGCGTCGCCATCGAGCCGTCGTGGCCGGTGTTCATGGCTGCCAAGAGGTCGAAACACTCCTGGCCGCGAATCTCGCCCAGGATGATTCGGTCGGGACGCATACGCAAAGCGTTGATGACGAGGTCGCGGATGCTGATCGCGCCCTGGCCTTCGAGGTTGGCCGGACGGGTTTCGAGCGGCAGCCAGTGCGGCTGCTGCAGGCGAAGCTCGGCAGCGTCCTCGATGGTGATCACGCGCTCGCCGGGGTCGATCATCTTCGACAAAGCATTGAGCATGGTCGTCTTACCGGAGCCGGTGCCGCCCGAGATGATGACGTTCATCCGGCTGGCGCCGGCGATCTTCAGCACCGTCGCCATTTTTTCCGACATCGATCCGAAGCTCTTCATCATGTCGATGGTGATCGGCTTCTCGGAGAATTTACGAATCGAGATGGCCGTGCCGCGAAGCGACAGCGGAGGGACGATGACGTTGACGCGGCTGCCATCCTGCAAGCGCGCGTCGCAAAGCGGGGTGGTCTGGTCGATTCGGCGGCCGACCTTATTCACGATCCGTTGAGCGATCTGGAACAGATGCTCTTCGTCTCGGAACTGGATCTGGGCGACCTCGAGCTTGCCCTTGCGCTCCACGTAGGTCTGGTCGGGGCCGTTGACCATGATGTCGCTGATCGCCGGATCGGCGAGCAATTCCTCGAGCGGGCCGAGGCCCAGGAGCTCGTCGACGAGGACTTTCTCGAGGGCAAACTGCTCACGCCGGTTGAGGTTGATCTTTAGCTCGGTGAGCACTTCACTGATGATCGGGCGGAATTCCTCGGCGAGCTCGTCCTTGGAAAGCGTTGCCGCAGCCTCGGGATCGACGCGCTCGAGCAGGCGCGGAAGCACCTGCTCCTTGATACGGTGGACGGAAGCTTCGAAGCCTTCCGACTTGCTGCTCGCTGCTTCGCCACTTCCGTTCTGGCGGGCCGCGAGCTTGTCCATCGCGCCCATCTGTGGAGCGCCGCCTTCGGCAGCCGGCGCATCGACGGGCGGAGTGAGCTCGTCGAGCGGCGGGAACTGGTCGCCGCCATCGGGCTCGGAAGGAATCGCCTGCTGCTTGCCGCCCGGGCTGCCCTTCATCGGCTTGGCGACGCCGAAACTCGGACGCCCGCCACCACCCATGCCACCACGCTTGCCGAATGCGCTCATGCCACCCCGTCCAATGCGGTTCCGCTTAGTCGGACTGGTGAATAGGACTGAAACTTTTAGAAAAAGCTAATTGCGTTAACTGCGGGTGCGCCGGAGCGCCCACACCTGGTATTTCCGCTCCTCGAGACGCTCGTAAACTTCTTCGGTCTCGACAAGGCGATAATTTGCAGTGAGCTCGTTCGCCAACAAGGCTCTGCTGAGAGGGTCAACGGGGGCCGTCGAGCCGCTTTCAAGCACGACCACGGTCGGCCGAAGCGAAAGAATTCGCTGCAGTTCCTTCCTTGTGTCCGTACCCACAGCGCCGCGCTCGACGCGCAGCATCAGATGGTCGCCGAACAAATAGGGCGTGAGACGGCAGGCTGGAACTGCGCTGTAGAGCAGGCCGGGCCCCGACGCGACGAAGAGACAACCACCATCGAGGTTTGAGCTCACCGTTGTCGTCATTCGCGCAAATACGGCTTTCGAGTGCTGATTTCGAGCAAAGCCGGTGACGTCGTCGTTCGAATTCGAGAAGATTAGCAGAATTCCGGCAAACAGCGGTCCGAACGGCCGAGCCAGAAAGGTCGATGCGGAAACGCAGAGTGGAGCGAGCAAGGGCAAGTCGTAATGGTCGTAGAAATTCGGGACCACGAGCAAGCCGAGCGCCGAAGCAATTATCCATCCGTTTACAAGTGTGCAGACCTGCGGCCTCGGAATATCCGAGCGGAAGCGGATGACTGACCCACAGAGGGCGAGGACCATCAAAGGCCCCATGTAGATGAGGAGATCTACAAGTCCGGCGAGCTTCGCCGCTGCCCCATGACCGCTCTTTTGAAAAATCGAGATGAAGTTTGCGTAGACGAACGCCGAAAGATGCCCCGCTGCCGCGTAGGCAAGCAGGCACAAAATGGTGGGAAGCAATGCGACCGCAATCATTGATGCCGCGAGCCGGACCGTCGACAAAACCGGCATTCCCTTTCTATGGGCCACCGACAGAAACATAAGCCCGACGAAAGCGCCCTCCACGAAGGAGACCTGCTTCACCGTCATCGCCAGTCCGCAAAGGAGCATCGCCACGCGAGCGCTCCGTTGAAACCGGCGAACCGAACCGTCCTCGATCGCCTGGATTACAAGCAGCACCGCGCCGGAGATGAACAGATTATAGAAGACTGGAGACTGTCCGCCTTGTCCTCCGAAGAGTGGGAGCATCATGAGATAGGCCATGCCCGCAAGCGTGCTTCCGACGGTGTTCGTCAATCGGCTGGCTATTCGCTGGATGACCAACGCCGTCGCTAACGCGAATAGACCCGCGACGATTTGGTACTGCAGGACTCCGCTGCCGCCGAGAGCAGCGATCGCCGCGTAGATCAGGAAGAGGCCGAGCGGCTTGCGGTCCCAGATGTCGACGTAAGGCAATTGCCCGTGGAGCATCGATTGGCCCACCAGCAGATAGAATTGGTCGTCAACATGAAAGAGCGGGTTTCCGAAGGTGCTGAAGCGCGTAACGACCGCCGTCAGGAAGAGAATTGCGACGATGGCCGCTTGCCGTGTCGGAAAGCGACGCGCCTTCGCCCGGGTCGAGATCTCGATCGAACCTACCGTCGCGTCCATGTCAGCCAACCGCTCGCGACATAGTTCCACACGGATCCGACTACCGCGCCGGCAATGCCGGCAATCCACCAAGTGGAGAATTGCTGATAGACCAGCGAGCCAATTCCGACGTTCCCAACCGCGCCGACGGAGCAGACGGCGTAAAAGCTGATAAGCCCCCGCAGCCAGGCGAAACCCTTCAACTGCCGATCGCGATAGGTGATGCTGTTGTTGAGCACGAAATTGAAGGTCATTGCGCCGATCACCGCGATCGCTTGCGCGGTTCCAAACGGCAACTTGATGTTGAGCCCGACGTCGAGCAGACCGAGGTGCACGAGCACGCCCAACGCACCGACCGCGCCAAACATCAGCATCTTGGCGGGAACCCAGCGGCCGACAAGCTTGTCGAGGACCATCTCGACGTATTCCAAAGCGACAGCCTGGTCGAGCTTGCTCTCACCGCTGTGTCGTGCACGGAAGCGATACGAGACTTCGGCAATTCTCGGTGGAACCGGTGAGGAAGCGATGAGGTCGAAAAGAATCTTGTAACCGACATTCGACAGGCGCGGCTGCGCAGCGAGCAGAGTTTCCCTCCGCACCGCGAACAAGCCGCTCATCGGGTCGCTGCATGGTGCTTTGAGCAAGTGATCCGCGACCCAAGTTGCGACACGGCTGATACGCAAGCGCCGCTTTTCCCACCCCTGTGTCGAACCGCCGTGAGAATAGCGGGTGCCGAGCGCGATGTCCGCGTCGCCGGCGAGCAACGGCTCGAGAAGGCGGGGGAGGATGGTTTCGTCGTGCTGTAAGTCGGCATCGATCACTGCAATGACGGGCGTCGTCGAGGCCAGCGCGCCCTCGACAACAGCCGAAGCCAGGCCGCGGCGCCCGAAGCGGCGGATCAGGCGGATGCGCCGATCGAACTGTGCAATATCGTGGATCAGCTCGGGAGTGCCGTCGGTCGACGCGTCGTCAACGAAGATCAACTCCCACGAGAACGCAGAAAGAGCACTCTCGAGGCGCGACAGGAGCGGCTCGATGTTGTCGCGTTCGTTGAGCGTCGGGACGACGATCGTCATCTGCAACGGAAGAACGAGGGGCTCGATCTCCGCAAATCCGTCAATGACCGAATGAAGCATACTGTCCCTCGCCCGGAGGGACCATTTGGCTGAGCGTGGTTAACGTCGGGTAAAGCTGTTAGGCAGCCGTTTCGCCGGCGCTCTCCGCAAGAACGGTCAGGCCACGCTCGCTGACCTCCGCAAAACCGCCGGTAACCGCGATTTTTTCAGGCGCCGCGCCCGCCGACCGATATACGGCGACTTCGCCGTCCCGAAGCGTGGTCATGTAAGGCGCATGGCCCGCCATGATTCCGGATTCGCCCTCCGTCCCGGGGACGACGACCATGTG
>JBKPKF010000218.1:0-23631 GCA_046730995.1 Pseudomonadota bacterium | reverse complement strand
TCGAGATGCCCGCGAATCCAGCGGGTCGAGCTCGACGAGGCTACGGCCTTTGGCAAGGACGGCGGCAGCGACCGAACGAAATCGACCGCACCGACGACGGCCCGCACCCCCTCCTGAAGCGCGCGGACGCTTTGTTCCCGGCGCCGCTCGTGGAACTCAACCGGAAGCGGCCCGCCGATTCGGGCTTCGACAGCATCGAAAAACTGCTGCCCGGCAAGACCGACATAATATTCGAGCGCTTCCTCCACGCTGTGGCGGTGGCCGAGGTCGGTCAGCAGCTCGGCGAGCTGCTTGTTGCCTTCGAACTCGCTTTCCAGAAGCACCCCGTCGAAGTCGAAGATGATCGCGTCGAAGTTGCTCATTGGTCCTCGAACAATGACGTTCCGATTCGCACTGCTGTTGCCCCCAACATTATGGCGCTCTGGAAATCGGCCGACATTCCAATGCTTAAACCCTTGACGTCATGGCGTCGCGCAAGCTTCGCCAGAAGCGCGAAATAAGGCGCGGGATCGACTCCAAGCGGCGGAATGGCCATCAGTCCCGCGAGCCGCAGGGGCGCGGCGCGCACTGCTGCGATGAGATCCGCCGCCTCGCCGATCGCGCAGCCGCCCTTCTGGTCTTCCTCGCCGATATTCACCTGGACGTAGACGATCGGGAAACGGCCTGCTTTCGCGCTCTCCTTGGCGACGGCATCGAGCAACGAGACCCTGTCGAGGGAGTGGATGGTATCGAACAGCTTCACAGCCTCGCCAGCCTTGTTCGACTGGAGGCGGCCGATTCCGTGAAGACGGATCTCGGGATGGCGTTCCATCAACGCGGGCCATTTGGCCAGCGCGTCCTGAACGCGATTCTCGCCGAAATCGCGCTGCCCGGCAGCGATGAGCTGTTCGATTGCTTCAACTGACCGCCCCTTGCTCACGGCGATCAGCTGCACGTCGGACGGATCGCGCCCGGCGATGCCGGCCGCTCGGGCGATTGCGGTGAGAATGCGTTGTCGTCGGTCCGAGGCGCGGCTCATCGCATGGCGCTATAGGAAGCCCCATGCCTGGCCGCCACACCTCCTGGCCCGAACGATGGTTTATCGTCGATGGCCCAGTGGATGAGCGCGCCTTGACGAAGCTTCCGCGTTTCACAGGGCTCCTACTCTTGAACGGCCGGCGCGCGGATGGGCGGCTTCGGACTATTGCTCGCACGCGCGGCCTGGTTGTTGCGCAGGAGGCCAGAGGTGAAGCGGTTCGGGTCCACGATATGGCCGAACTTCGGCGGGCGGTCCTCGCACGCGCATCGATTGTCCTGCTGTCGCCGACTTTTCCTACTGGAAGCCATCCCGACTGGCCTGCGATCCCTAAAATGCGGGCGGCCGCCATGGCGCGACTGACACGCCGGCGCCTGTTCGCGCTCGGCGGGATGGACGACAAACGATTCGCCCGAATCAGGCGCTTGGGATTTCAGGCTTGGGCAGGGATTTCAGCGTTCAGAACTTGAACGCGGTGCCGATATAGACCGCCTGGCTGTCGCGCCGGTCGTCCTTCAGGGATGCCTGCTTATCGCGGTCGACTTCGTAGCGAACGCCGCCAGTCAGGGCGATGCGCCGGGAAAGCGAATAGGATCCGCCGACGTCGACCGAATAATTGTCGCCGCGCCTGAGGGCAGCGAGCGGACGGCCGTCTGCCCGGTCGGCTCCAACCGCCACGCGACCGGTAAATCGCTTCAGCGAGTAGCTGACGCCGACCACAGCCGTTTCACGTCCGCCAAGCGCCGGGTCGGGCGACGTAACCTTGGAAACATCGCCGGAAACCGCGAACTGCTTCCAGCCCACCGCCATCCCGAGCTTATAGCTGGCCGGAGTGAGTGCCGCGAGCGCCGGTGTCGCATCCTTTGCCTGGGCCCCGGTTCCCACACGCGCGCGGATTGCCACCCGCAACTGCGACGGACGGCCCTTGGCGGCAGCGGGGGTGAATTTGAAATCTGTCAGCGACAGCGGCTTGTTTGCGAACGCTGCTGCAAGCCGCGGGTCGCCATTTGCCGGAGTGAACGATGAAATCGGATCGAAGCTGACGGCGATCGCCGGAGCATGCTTCTTGGCGGGAGCCGGGCTGCTTGTCGCGAACGCCGGAGACAGGACGAGACCGGCTGCGGCGAGCGCCGTAACCAGCTTGGCTGTCTTCGATCCGCGAACCGTTAACAAATCCAATAACTCCCTGTTTCGTGAGTCGATATAGCCACTGAGACCCGAAGGTTCCATGAGCGGAATCGATTCATTTCGACTCTGTTGCCGACTCAACACAGAATCGGACCTGAACGGGACAGCTTGCGGGAGGGTTTTGACCATCTATAACGCGGCTGGACCGAATTTCCCCCTGCCGAGGATCACCGATGCCCCGTCTGCACACCGCCGCTGCCGCCCTGATCGTAATAATGCTCGCGACTCCCGGCTGCGCGCGCAACCGCAACCTCCCGACCCAGCTTGCCCCTTCGAGAATCAGCACGATCGGCGTCAACAGCTATTTGTGGCGCGCGGCGGTCGACACCGTATCCTTCGCGCCGTTGCTTCAGGCTGACTCGACCAGCGGAGTGATCATCACCGACTGGTACGCCAATCCGAAGGCCCCCGGCGAGCGAGTCAAGCTCACCGTGTCCATCCTCGACCAGGACCTGCGGGCCGATGCGCTTCGGGTCGCAGCTTCGCGCCAGGTCTATCAAAGCGGCGGCTGGGTCGACGCCCCGGTTACCGCGGCGACCGTCCAGAAGCTCGAAGACATCATTCTCACCAGGGCCCGCGACCTTCGCCGAGCCGCTGTCCGCGGATAGTTCGTTGATGGGATCATGACCGGGCGTTTCGACCCGAGCGAAGCGGACCGCCGCTGGCAGGCGCGCTGGGAAGAACAGCGCTGCTTCGAGGCGGATAGCGCCAGCGCCAAGCCCAAGACCTATGTCCTCGAGATGTTCCCCTATCCGTCGGGGCGCATCCACATGGGGCACGTCCGCAACTATACGATGGGCGACGTCATCGCGCGCTACCGGCGCATGCAGGGTCACGAAGTGCTTCACCCGATGGGCTGGGACGCGTTCGGAATGCCGGCCGAAAATGCGGCGATGGAGCGCAAGGTCCATCCGGGCGAGTGGACCTGGGCCAATATCCGGGCAATGCGCGAGCAGCTGAAGCAGCTCGGCTTCGCGCTCGACTGGAGCCGGGAGTTCGCAACCTGCGATCCGGCTTATTACGGTCAGGAACAAGCGCTCTTCCTGGACCTGTTCGACGCAGGGCTGGTCTACCGCAAGGAAAGCGAGGTCAATTGGGATCCGGTCGACATGACCGTGCTCGCCAACGAGCAGGTGATCGACGGCCGCGGCTGGCGCTCCGGCGCTTTGGTCGAGCGGCGCAAGCTCGTCCAATGGTTCCTGAAGATCACCGACTTCGCGGAGGAGCTGCTCGAGGGCCTCCAGTCGCTCGGCCAGTGGCCCGACAAAGTCCGGCTGATGCAGGAAAATTGGATCGGCAAGAGCCAGGGCCTGCAATTCCGCTTTCGACTAGCGAAGCCGGTCGATTCGAATGACCAGGTCGAGGTCTTTACGACCCGCCCGGACACGCTTTTCGGCGCCAGCTTCGTTGCAATTGCCCCCGGACATCCCATCGCCCAGGCGGTTGCCCAGGCGGACCAGGACGCCGCCGAGTTCATTGCCGAATGTCAGCGCGGCGGGACGAGCCTTGCGGAGATCGAGGCGCAGGAAAAGAAGGGCTATCGAACGTCGGTCGAAGCCGTTCATCCACTCGATCCGGAATGGCGACTGCCGGTGTACATCGCGAATTTCGTGTTGATGGATTACGGCACAGGGGCGATTTTCGGTTCGCCCGGCCACGACCAGCGCGACTTTGAGTTCGCGACGAAATATTCGCTGCCGATCCGGCGCGTCGTCGCCAATTCGATCGATGAAGCATCGCAGCCAGTCGTCGGCGAAGCCGATGTCATCACCGGGGTCACGGTCAATTCCCAATTCCTGGACGGCCTCACGACCGGGCAGGCGATCGCCGAGGTGATCCGGCGAGCCGAGTCGGGGGGTTGGGGCAAGGGCACGGTCCAGTATCGACTTCGCGACTGGGGCGTATCCCGCCAGCGCTACTGGGGAACGCCGATTCCGATGATTCACTGCTCGGAGTGCGGCGCTGTTCCAGTGCCGCGCGATCAGCTGCCCGTCGTGCTTCCGGATGACATCGACTTCGACAAGCCCGGCAATCCTCTCGACCGGCATCCAACCTGGAAACATGTCGCCTGTCCGGCGTGCGGCGGCAAAGCCAGGCGCGAAACCGATACGCTCGATACATTCGTCGATTCGAGCTGGTACTTCATCCGCTTCGCAAGCCAGCCGGGCGATCGGCCGTTCGACCGCTCCGAGGCGGAGAAGTGGCTACCCGTCGCGCAATATATCGGCGGGGTCGAGCATGCGATCCTCCATCTCCTCTATGCGCGCTTCTGGACCCGCGCCCTGCAGCGGCTCGGTGAGATCGGCATGGCGGAACCCTTCAAAGGCCTGTTCACGCAAGGAATGGTGACCCACGAGACCTATCAGGCCGGCGACGGCAGCTGGCTTAGCCCCGACGAGGTGCGAAAGGACGGCGACGACTGGGTCCAGATCGAAAGCGGTGAACCCGTCGCCCCCGGCCGGGTAGAGAAGATGTCCAAGTCGAAGCGCAATACGGTCGATCCCGAGCCGATCCTCGCGAAGTACGGAGCGGACGCGGTCCGTTGGTTCATGCTGTCTGACAGCCCGCCGGAGCGCGACCTCGAATGGTCGGAAGCGGGAATTGAAGGTGCGTCCCGCTTCGTGCAGCGCGTGTGGCGCCTGACTGCTACCAAGCCGGGGGACGGCGGCGAGGATGATTCGCTCCGGCGCAAGCTGCACAAGACGATTGCCGGGGTCGGCTCCGACATCGACGCGCTTCAGTTCAACAAGGCGGTAGCCTTGCTTTACGAACTGGTGAGCGCGATCGAGAAAGCGAAGCCGTCAGCCGATAAGGCCGAAGCGATCGAGGCGCTGGTGAAGCTGATATCGCCGATGGCACCGCATTTGGCTGAGGAAGCCTGGGCGAAGCTCGGAAACGAAGGACTAGTGGCGGACGCGGCCTGGCCCGAATTCGATGCCGCCTTGCTCGTCGACGACCAGGTGACGCTCGCTGTCCAGGTCAATGGCAAGCTCAGGGATACGCTGACTGCCCCGCGAGGCCTACCGAAGGAAGAGGCCGAGGCGCTCGCTTTGGGATCGGACAAGGTTCAGCGGCAATTGGCCGGCGCACCACCCCGTAAGGTGATTGTGGTTCCCGACCGGCTGGTGAATATCGTGGCATGATGCGCCGCCTTCTTCCGTTTCTCGGATTCGCGCTTGCGTCTTGTGGGCTGCACCCGCTCTACGGTGGCGGGTCGTCGGGAACGGTCGCAATGACGCTTCGAACGGTTGAAGTCGGCCCAATCGAAGGCCAGGTCGGCTGGCTGGTTCGAAACAAGCTGGTGGACCGCCTCGGTGAGAGCGGATCGACCCGTCCGCTCTTTCGCCTCGACGTGAAGTTGGATGACAATATTACTGGCTTTGGAATCCGCGGCGACCGCGCAGTCACTCGCGAGCGGCGGACGCTTCGCGCCCGCTATCAGCTCGTTAATCTTGCGACAGGAAACGTCGTGCTCGACGCGACCGCCGGGTCGGATGCCGGGATCGACGTCGTCAGTTCGGAATATGCGACTGTAGCAGCCGAACAAACGGCGGCGGAACGGCTAGCCGAAGTGGTCGCCGACCAAATCGTGGCGCGTCTCGGCATATATGCGGCGCGAACTGCTTCGGCTCCGTGAAAGCGTCCAAAACTAATATCGCCCGATCAGTCGACCAACCGGGCCCGGATATTCGCTTCTATCTGTTTCACGGACCCGACGATGCGCAATCGCGAGCCCTTGCGGAACGCCTGCTCGACGCTCTCGCGGCGACTAAATTTACAGTCGCGAGCGGTACGGTGAAGTCCGATGCGGCGGTACTTTGCGACGAAGCGGGCGCGATGAGCCTGTTCGGCGGCAAGCGGCTGATCTGGGTTGAACCGGCAGGCGAGGAGATCGCCGAGGGAGTTGCGGCCCTGCTTCAAGCGAATGCCGTCGAGAGCCCGGCTGTGGCGATCGCCGGCGTGCTTCGCAAAACATCGAGCTTGCTCAAGCTCGCGGAATCATCGCCGCTGGCGGTTGCCTTCGCCTCCTACGCGCCCGAAGGGGCCGACGCGGAGCGGATGGTCGCCGATGTTGGCCGGAGGCTTGGCCTCAAGATCAGCCCGCCGGTCGCTGCCAGGATCGCCGATTCCTGCGGCAACGACCAGGCGATCGTCCGTCAGGAGCTGCAGAAGCTTGCTCTTTACGTTGATGCGTCGCCGCAATCGCCCAAAGAGCTCGACCACGACGCTCTCGATGCAGTCGGCGCGGATTTGAAGGAAGGCGAGGTCCTGCATCTGGCCGATCTTGCCCTTGCCGGGCGGGTTGGGGATTTGGCTGTCGAGCTCAGCAATCTTCCCGCTGGGGCGGAAAGCATTCCGATCGTCCGGGCACTTCAGCGTCGATTGCTCCAACTTGCTCCCGCGCGAGCGAGGATCGAGCGCGGAGAGTCGTCCGACAGCGTCATGACGTCACTCGGCAAGTTATTGTTCTGGAAAGATAAGCCGATGGTCGCGAAGATGCTCTCTACATGGGATGCGAAGCGGCTAGCAACGGTCGCGGAACGCGTTGCCAAGCTCGAATCGGACCTGATGTTTAGCCCTGTTCCGGATCAGCATGCCCTGGGCGAGGAACTGATCGCCATCGCCCGCGCCGCCGCGCCCCGACGCTAGATCGGTTCTCCCGACAGCCGTTGGCAAATCAGGTCGAGCTGATCGAGGTTCGAATATTGGAGGGCGACGGTCCCGCCTTGCCCCTTGTGGGTCACCTGCACCTTCAGGCCGAGCATGTCGCCGAGCTGGCGCTCGAGCGCCGCCAAATCGGCGTCCGGCTTCCGCTCCGTCAGCACCAGCTCCTTCGGCCCGGACTTTGCGCGCCTGGCCCGCTGTTCGGCCTGGCGGACGGACAGGCCTTTCGCGATGATTTCCTGGGTTAGTCCGACCGGGTCAGGAGCTGCGGCGACCGCCCGGGCGTGGCCCATGCTGATATCGCCTTGCAATAGCGATTGTTTCACCGGTTGCGGAAGATCAAGTAATCTCAGGAGGTTAGCGATGTGACTTCGAGACTTGTGAACGAGTTTCCCAATATCGTCCTGCCCGTGTCCGTAACGATTGATGAGCTGCCGATAGGCCTCCGCCTCCTCGATCGCATTCAAATCCTCGCGCTGGATATTTTCGATCAGTGCTAGCTCGGCGGTGGTCGCTTCATCGATCTGATCGCGCACGATTGCCGGGATCGTGTGCAACTGCGCACGCTGCGCGGCCCGCCATCGGCGCTCGCCGGCGATAATCTGGAACGCTTCCTGACCTTCCGGCCGGAGGAGGATGGGCTGAAGAACTCCGCGCTCCGCGATTGAATCGGCGAGCTCCTCCAGAGCCTCATCGTCGAATCGCATTCGCGGCTGATTTGGATTGGGTCGGATGCGCGCGATTTCGATCTCGCGAACGCCGCCCGACGACGGAGGAGAATCCCCGCCACCAGCTGGACGTGCCGCCTCGCCGAGGAGAGCCTGCAAGCCCATCCCCAGGCCCTTGGCGGGTCGATCGGCGCTCATGCCGCCTCGGCCAAAACTGGAAGCCGGGCGATCAGCTCGCGCGCAAGTCGGATATACGCTTCGGATCCCGGGCACTTGAGGTCATAGATCAAGGCCGGAAGTCCGTGGCTGGGGGCCTCGGAGAGGCGAACGTTACGCGGCACGATCGTGTCGAAGACCGCTGCTCCAAGGCATGCGCGGACGTCTTCGGCGACCGCCTGCGACAGATTATTCCGCCGGTCGAACATCGTCAGCGCCACGCCGAGGATCGCCAGGTCTGGATTGAATGCGGAGCGAATTCTCTCAACGGTTTGAAGGAGTTGGCTAAGACCCTCAAGCGCGAAGAACTCGCACTGCAGAGGAACCAGGAGATGGCGCGCAGCAACCAGCGCGTTGACTGTCAGCAGACCAAGCGACGGCGGACAGTCGATCAAACAAATGTCCCACCGATTTGGCAAGACCTCCGCCATCGACTTCCCAAGCCGGTGCGCCCGGTCCGCAAGGCCGACCATTTCCACTTCGGCGCCCGACAGGTCGACCGTGGCCGGAAGGAGGTCGAGCCGCGGCACACGCGTCGCGATCACACTCTCCGCGATACTTTGGCTTCCGATCAGCACATCGTAGCTCGATCGCTCGCGTTTGGAGGCTGCCACACCGAGTCCCGTCGAAGCATTTCCTTGCGGATCGAGATCGACGAGCAATACGCGCGAGCCGATCGCCGCGAGGGCTGTGGCGAGGTTGATGGCCGTCGTCGTTTTGCCGACCCCGCCCTTCTGATTGGCAACCGCAATGCGGATCATTCGCCCTTTGCCCTCACCCCCGTCGCGACCACGATCCAGGATTCGCGGTCAACCACGCTCCGTTTCACGTGGAAACTACCTTGCCATGAGCGCCGGACTTCGGCCAGTTCCTTCTGAGCGCTTCGGCCCTTCGGAAGCGCCCAAACGGTCTTTCCTGTGGACAGATGCTGGGATATCCGCAGAAGTTTCTCGAGCGGAGCGACCGCTCGGGCCGTAATCACGTCGAACGAACCCTGAGCGCGTTCCGCCTTTCCGCATGCCACCGAAACGTCAAGCCGCAGCGATTCGGCCACCTTGTGGAGAAATTCCGCGCGCAGGCGCCGCGGCTCGATCAGAGTTACCGGCCCGGTGACCAGACACGCTATGACGATGCCCGGAAGGCCGGCGCCCGAACCGATGTCGGCCCACGACGCACCCGGGTATGGCTCGAAAGTGGCAAGCTGGGCCGAGTCCAGGATGTGCCGTTGCCAGACCTGGTCCAGGGTTGAGGCCGAAACGAGATTCTGACGCGCGCTCTCTGCCCGGAGTAGTGTGACATAGGCCTCGAGCTTCTCGAATGTTTCACGTGAAACAGGTCGCGCGGCGACCTTTCCAAGCTGATCGATCACGCGGCCGCGCTGCGGCTAGCCGCGACGTAAAGAGCTGAAAGGGCCGCTGGAGTTACCCCGGGAACGCGCGACGCCTGGTCCAGCGTCTCCGGTCGGGTGGCGTTCAACCGCTCAATCATCTCATTGGAAAGCCCGGGGATTTCCTCAAAGGCAAGTTCGGCGGGAATCCACGTTCGAGAGTCACGCCGCACGACTTCCCATTCGCGTCGCTGGCGATCGACGTAGGGCGCATAAAGCGCGTCTGCTTTGCCCTCAGGCGTTTCCGCCCACGCCGCGGTGGATCGAAGCGCCAGATGCTCCTCGATCTGCGAGCGTCGCCGATCGGAAACGCAACCAGCGGCCAGCGCATCGCAGCCGAGCCGCGACGTGCAATTGTCGGCCCGGAGCGCCAGGCGATGTTCAGCGCGCGCGGTCATCATCCGATAGGGCTCGCTGACCCCTTGCAGCGTAAGGTCGTCGACCATCACCCCGATGTACGATGTGCGGCGGTCGAATCGCACTTCGTCGAGATCCAAAGCGACCGCTGCAGCATTGAGCCCTGCGGCAAGTCCTTGGGCTGCCGCCTCTTCATAGCCGGTTGTCCCGTTGATCTGTCCGGCGAGAAAAAGGCCGGGAAGGTGCTGAACCTCAAGCGTACCGTTGAGCCGGCGCGGATCGACATATTCATATTCGACTGCATAGCCCGGACGAACGATTTCAGCCCTCTCGAGCCCGCCGATGGTGCGAAGGAAGGCACGCTGGACGTCCTCCGGCAAGGAGGTGGAGATCCCGTTCGGATAGACCAAGACATCATCGAGACCCTCGGGCTCTAGGAAGATCTGGTGCCCCTCGCGCTCGGCGAAGCGCTTGACCTTGTCCTCGATGGAGGGGCAATAGCGCGGGCCCCGCCCCTCTATAGCGCCTGCAAAGAGGGGCGATCGATCGAAGTTCGCCTCGATAATCTCGTGGGTCCGCGAATTGGTCCGGGTGATCGCGCACCGCAAAAGCGGCTGACGGACAGTGTCGTCGAGGCCGGACATGGTCCACTCGTCCGAGTCGCTGGCCTGTTCCTCGAGGCGCGACCAATCGATCGTCCGACCGTCGAGCCGCGGCGGCGTGCCAGTCTTCAGCCGCCCCTGCCCCAAGCCAATCTCACCTATCTGCCGAGCGAGCGGAATCGACGCCTTCTCGTCTCTCCGCCCGCCTTCGAAAATTCTCTCGCCCACGAACATGCGCGCATCGAGAAAAGTCCCCGTAGCGACGACGGCCGAACGACATGGCAGCACACCGGCGCTCGTTTCAACGCCGGCGGCCCGGGCCTGTGAAATGACCAGCCGCACGACTTCCGCGGCGATGATGTCGACCCCGTTTTCCCGAAGCAAATCAGCGATAGCCGAGCGATAGAGCTTTCGGTCCGCCTGAACCCGTGGACCCCAGACTGCGGGACCCTTGCTCCGGTTGAGCATCCGGCGATGGATTGCTGCCCGGTCGGCGGCGCGCGCCATCAGACCGTCGAACACGTCCAACTCGCGAACGAGGTGACCCTTGCCGACACCGCCAATCGACGGGTTGCATGACATCTGGCCCGCATCTTGGGCGCGGAAGGTGAGAAGGCCCACGCGCGCACCGCGACGGGCGGCGGCGGCCGCAGCCTCGCACCCGGCATGACCGGCGCCAATGACCAAAACGTCATGCATGCTCAGGGCTTTACTCGATCAAAGTTTCACGTGAAACAGGGCTCGTCACTTCCCGAGGCAGAAGCGGCCGAAGAGCGCGTCGAGCACCTCCTCGACCCCTGCCCGCCCGGTCAGCCGGTCAAAGGCGGCGCGCGCTTGTCGCAGATTTTCGGCGACGATCACAAGTTCGCCAGCGGTCGCTGCAATCCTGATCGCCTGGGCTGCGTCCGCGATGTGGGCGGCCTGGCGCCGATTGAGGGCGATGGCATCCTCGCCGGGCAGGAGCGTCTTTGCGTGTTCGCTGACAATGTCCAAAAGATCCTTCAACCCGGCGCCCGTCACGGCCGAGGCCGCCACGGATCCCCCAGGTGCGCGTCCCCGCTCCGGCAGATCGGATTTGGAGTGGACGAGCACCAGTTGCGGATGGTTAGGCGCCTCCTTCGGATCGCCAAGCCAAAGGACCACGTCGGCCGCTTCGATCAGCTCAGCGGTACGAGCAACGCCGATGGCTTCGACCGAGTCGAGAGTTTCGCGGAGGCCCGCTGTGTCAGTGACTATGAGCGGAAGACCTGCGACCGATAGCGGAACTTCGATATGGTCGCGCGTGGTGCCCGGGATATCGGTCACGATCGCTCTCTGCTGCCCGGCTATCGCGTTGATAAGGCTGGATTTGCCGGAGTTCGGGGGGCCGGCCACGACCACTCGGACGCCGTCCTTGAGCGGCTCGACCCGCGGACGGTCGAGCCAGGAGCGAAGCTCCGCAGCCAACGCATCGCAAGCCGCAAGCAGCGATGGTTCGATCGACTCATCCTCTTCGTCATAGTCGATCGCTCGCTCGGCCTGCGCTGAGAGCGACAGGAGTTGCTGCTGCCATGTTTCGATCTGCTTCCGAAGGCCCCCTTCGGCCAGCGCGATTGCGGCTTTGCGCTGCGATTCGGTTTCCGCTTCGATGAGATCCGCAAGCCCTTCGGCCTCCGTCAGGTCGATCCGGCCGTTCTCGAATGCCCGCCGGGTGAATTCGCCGGGCTCCGCCTGGCGAAGTCCTTCAATCGTTCCCAGCGCGGCGAGCACGGAGTCAACCACGGCGCGTCCGCCATGGCATTGAAATTCAACGATATCTTCACCGGTTGAGCTCGCCGGCGAGTCAAATCTCAAAACCAGCGCCTCGTCCAGCAGTTCGCTGGACTGCGCATTGCGCAATTCCCGGACCGCGGCGGTCCTCGTCTCGGGAATCGAGCCCGCAATCCGAATGCCCGCCTCGTGCGCGCGCGGCCCGCTGATCCGAATCACCGAAATGGCCGCAGGCGGACGCCCGCTCGACAGTGCATAGATGGTTGGTCCGTCGGCCAACGGCTCAGACGAAATGAGGCACGACGTCGTGCCAGCCGTCCCAGATCATCTTTCCCGCCACCCAGACGATCACCACAAGGCCGACATAGGCGATCCAACGATAGCGTTCGATGTAGCGTGCGATGAAATTGGCTGCGACCCCCATCAGAACCACTGACAGGATCAGGCCGAACACCAGGATCCAGGGGTGGTCGCGCGCCGCCCCGGCGACCGCAAGCACATTGTCGAGGCTCATGCTGACGTCGGCGAGGGCGACGCCCCAGGCCGCGCTGGCGAAACTCTTCGCGGGCCGCAGCCCCGAGTGCTCGTCGCCCGCGATCTCCGCGGAGCCGGCGCTTACCTTGTCGTGCCGAAGCTCGCGCCACATCTTCCAGGCGACCCACAGCAGCAGCAGGCCGCCGGCGAGGATGAGGCCGACGATCTGGAGAAGCTGGGTGACGATCAACGCGAAGGCGATGCGAAGGACCAGAGCCGCGGCGACGCCGATCATGATCACCTTGCGACGCTGCTCCGCGGGAAGACCGGCGGCGAGTGCGCCGACTACGATCGCATTGTCGCCGGCGAGCACGATGTCGATCGCCAGTATTTCGAGAAGCGCGGCAATCGCCGCAGCGTCGAACAGGGTCGCAAGATCCATGAGCCCGGCCCTAGCCGAGACCGAAGGCGCCCCTCAAGCCATGCTCGTCGCTGACCCAGCCTTCGTAGATCATATTCCCGGCGACCCACAGGATCACCGCCAGGCCGACATAATTGATCCAATGGTATCGCTGGATCAGCCGGGCCACGTAATTGGCCGCGAAGCCCATGAAAAGGACGGAAAAAGTCAGGCCGATGAACAACAGCGCGGGATTGTCGCGCGCGATCGAGGCGACCAGCAACACATTGTCGAGGCTCATGCTGAGGTCCGCGATCGTGATCTGGATCGCGGCCTGGAGGAAGGTCTTGCTACGCGGCGGGCCTTCGACTTCAGCCGTCGAGGGATCGTCCGCGACCACGGACTCCCGCGGGTGCAGCTCCCGCCACATATTGTAGGCGACCCACAGGAGCAGCAGGCCACCGGCGAACACAAGGCCTGTGACCCTCAGCAACTGGGTCGCGATCACCGCGAAAGTGATGAGGAATAGCAGGGCCATGCCGACGCCGAGCATCAGCACCTTGCGCCGGTCCTGAGCCGGAAGGCCCGAGGCGAGCGACCCCATGATGACGACATTGTCGCCGGCCATGGTGAGGTCGCCGATGATGATCTGCCCGAGCTTCGCCATGCCGCTCGCGGTGAACACGGCAGAAAAGTTCATGACGGGAAGCCCGGGCATCGCGGGACGAAAGCCCTACTGATTCATCGAGGCGAAGAAATCCTCGTTCGACTTGGCATCCTTCATCTTGTCGAGAAGGAACTGCATCGCATCGACTGTCCCCATCTGCATCAGGATCCGACGCAGCACCCACATCTTCGTGAGCGTACCCTGCTCAACCAGCAGCTCTTCCTTGCGGGTGCCCGACTTACCGACGTCGAGGGCCGGGAAGATGCGCTTGTCGGCGACCTTGCGGTCGAGCACGATTTCGCTGTTACCGGTGCCCTTGAACTCTTCGAAGATGACTTCGTCCATCTTGGAGCCCGTGTCGATGAGCGCGGTGGCGATGATTGACAGGGATCCGCCTTCCTCGATGTTTCGGGCGGCGCCGAAGAAGCGCTTGGGCCGCTGTAAGGCGTTGGCGTCGACGCCACCGGTCAGAACCTTACCCGATGATGGAACCACCGTGTTATAGGCACGACCCAAGCGAGTGATTGAGTCCAAGAGGATGACGACGTCCTTCTTGTGCTCGACCAGGCGCTTGGCTTTCTCGATCACCATTTCGGCGACCTGGACATGGCGAGAGGCGGGCTCGTCAAACGTCGAGGAAATGACCTCGCCCTTCACGCTGCGCTGCATATCGGTAACTTCTTCCGGCCGCTCGTCGACCAGCAGCACCAGCAGGAACACCTCGGGGTGGTTGTCGGTGATAGCTTTCGCGATGTTCTGAAGCAGCACGGTCTTGCCGACGCGCGGCGGCGAGACGATCAAGGCGCGCTGACCTTTGCCCTGCGGAGCGACGATGTCGATCACTCGCGCGGACTTGTCCTTGACCGTCGGGTCGGCGCTGTCGAGTGTCAGCTTCTCGTCCGGATAGAGCGGCGTCAAATTGTCGAAGTTGACTCGGTGGCGGACGGCTTCGGGGTCGTCGAAATTGATCTGGCTGAGGCGGGTCAAAGCGAAATAACGTTCGCCCTCCTTGGGCCCGCGGATCTCCCCCTCGAGCGTATCGCCCGTTCGAAGCCCGAAGCGGCGGACGATCGACGGAGCGACGTAAATGTCGTCGGGGCCGGCGAGATAATTGGCTTCTGGAGATCTCAGGAATCCAAAGCCGTCGTTCAGAACCTCGATGGTTCCCGATCCCATGATCTCCACGCCGTTTTCGGCCTGGACCTTGAGAATCGAAAACATGAGGTCTTGCTTGCGCATCGTCGATGCGCCTTCGATGCCCATTTCCTCGGACATCGAGACGAGCTCGGCGGGGGTTTTCTTTTTCAGTTCTTTCAAATGCATAATATGGTCTTTTCTTGGGGAATTGTGCTCGAGCTTTCGTCAGAAGAATGAAGCCGGAGGGCGGCAGGACGCCGCGTTCAGGGAAGACGGCTCTCGGCGAGAAAGGGAGACTGGCCGAACAGCCGTTGTTGATTCAGGTATGTCTCACCTTGCCCGCTGTCAATCCGGCCGTGAGAATCGGCTCGGCGAACGGTTCAAAACGGGCGGACAATCACGAGCACCACGATAATGGCTGTCGCGACCCCGGGAATCTCGTTGATCATTCGGACCATCTTGCCGGTGAGCGGCCTTTGCCCGGCGGCAAGCTTCTTGGCATAAGCGCCAAGCCAGCCCTGGTAGGCGCTGAGGCCGATGACCAAAGCGAATTTGGCCATGAACCAGCCCTGGCTCCAGGCATCGATGTTGAAGGCAAGCATCAGGCCGAGGATCCACACCGCCCCGATCGCCGGCGTCAGGATAATCGACCGGACGCGGGCTTCGCGCTCGATCCAGGCGCGATCCTCGGGCGAACCGACGGCCGTTTCCTGATGATAGACGTAGAAACGCGGCAGCAGGAACAGCCCGGCCATCCAGAAAATCACGAAAGTGACATGAGCCGCCTTCACCCATGGATAGGCAAGGCCGAGGAAGCCGGTCAGGTGAAGCCCCATTATCTCCCGCCCTTCACCAGCACCATCATCTCCTCGACGTGGGCGATCGGAGTTTCCTGGAGGATACCGTGCCCGAGGTTGAAGATGTGCGGGCGCTCGGCGAATGCGTCAAGGATTCGGGAAACCGCGGACTTCAGCGCGTCGCCCCCCGCCAATAATGCGAGAGGATCGAGATTGCCCTGGACCGGAAGCCGCTTCGGAAGCTCCTTGTTTGCCCAGGCCGGATCGACCGTTTCGTCGATGCCGATCGCACTCACCTTTGTCTCTGACGCGTAAGCGGCGAGCTTTCCTCCGGCTCCCTTGGGAAAGCCGATCACCGGCACGCCCGGATGTCTCGCCTTCAATCGCTCGACCAACCGGGCCGTCGGAGCGATCACCCAGCGCTCGAACTCCGCCGGAGCCAGACTTCCCGCCCAACTGTCGAACAATTGCACGGCTTCGACTCCGGCTGCGATCTGACCGGACAGATAATCGAACGTCAGCTCCTCGATCCGATCGATGATCGCCGAGAATTGACCGGGGTCGCTGTACGCCAACCGCCGCGCCTCGCTCTGCTCTCGGCTGCCCTGCCCTGCGATCATATAGGTTGCGACCGTCCAGGGCGCGCCCGCAAAGCCGATCAGCGCTTTGTCCTTGCCCAGCCTTTCGCTGACGGTCCGCACAGTCTCGTAGATCGGATCGAGCCGGGCCGGGAAAGCCGCCAGCTCATCGAGCGAAGCCGACATCAAGGGAGGCGTGAGCCTTGGCCCTTCACCCGCAACGAAACTCAGATTCTGGCCGATCGCGAAGGGAACAATCAGGATGTCGGAAAATAGGATCGCGGCGTCGAGCCCCGCAAAGCGCTGCAAGGGCTGGAGCGTGACCTCGGCAGCCGCCTCGCTATCGTAGACCAGGTCGAGGAAGCTCCCCTTCTCTTCGCGAATCTTGCGGTATTCCGGAAGATAACGACCCGCCTGGCGCATCACCCAGACGGGGGGAGGATCCCGGCGATCGCCCTTCAGCACGGCCAGCAGCGGCTTGCCGGCTTGCGTGTCCTCGAGCTCGGGCACCCCTCTTTCTCTCCCTTTATATTTAGATTCTTAGAAGGATTGATGTTGTAATTGGCAGCGGGAGAGCGGGGCTTAGGCGCGCGTCCCGATTTTGCCAACAAATGCCCGCTCCGGCTTTCCATCGGCAGTTTGCCCGCTCTTCGCGAGTCCCGCCCGTGATTCACAGGCTGGGGATGGAATTCATCCCCGTGGATGAAACGGCGGACTCTTTCCAGCGGCTGTGGAATGGCATTCGCGTTGAGGCCGCCCCCAAGTACGGGCTACGGCTACAAGCACGCTTTTCCACAAGGTTGTTCGTTTGAACCTGATCCTCGCTTCGACCAGTCCGATCCGCCGCCAGATGCTCGATGCCGCGGGGGTGGAACATCGAGCGGTGAAGCCGGATGTCGATGAGTCTGCGGTGAAAGCGCGGCTCGCCGGCGAGAAGGAGCTCGCGTTGGAGCTCGCGCGGGCTAAGGCCGTGAGCATTGGAAGCGACGATTGGGCGATCGGCAGCGACAGCGTCGTGAGCGTGGGCGGCCGCCTCTTCGATAAGCCGCTCGACCGCGACGAAGCGGGAGAGCATCTGCGCTTTTTCTCCGGCAAGGCCATGACGCTGACCAGCGCAGTCGCGCTCGCTCGCCGAGGCGAGGTTGACTGGCAATATGGTGAAAGTGCCACGCTCCACGTTCGTGCGCTTTCGGCTCATTTCATCGAATCATATCTGGATGCGGAGTGGCCGGACGTGGGATACACTGTCGGGGTCTTCCGCCTGGAGGGCCGCGGGGTGCAACTGTTCGAGCGCATAGAGGGCGACCATTTCACGATCCTCGGAATGCCGTTGATTCCGCTTCTCGGCGCGCTTCGCGAACGAGGATTGCTCGTCAGATGATCAGGATCGCGCTCACCGGATCGATCGGGATGGGAAAATCGACCGTCGCCAGCATGTTCGAACGCGCCGGGGTGCCGGTGTTCGACGCTGACGCCATCGTCCGGCAGCTGCAGAGCCCCCGCGGCGGACTCGTCGAGAAGATCGGTGAGCAATTTCCGGGAACGGTGCGGTGCGGGACGCTCGATCGCGATTGCCTTGCCGAGATCGTGCTGTCCGATCCCGAGAAGCTCAAAGCGTTGGAAGCTATCGTCCACCCCGCGGTGCGCGAGGCACGCGAAGCGTTCGTTCAGGAGCATGCCGAGGCGGCGGCCCTCATTTTCGAAATCCCTTTGCTCTTCGAAACCGGCGGCGAGAGCGATTTCGACAAGATCATCGTGGTTTCCGCGCCGGCCGAGGTCCAGCGCAGGCGGGTGCTCAGACGGCCTGGAATGCACGAGGCCAAGCTCGATTCGATCCTCGATCGCCAGACGCCCGACGAAGAGAAACGCCGCCGGGCCGACTTCGTCATCGACACGGGGGGCGATCTATCCACAACAGAAGCCCAGGTCCGCGACATAATTGCTTGTCTCGGACTCCCCGCGGATGGATAGATTCGTTTCGTGAGGGAGATCGTCTTCGACACCGAAACGACGGGCTTGAATCCGTGCGGAGGCGACCGGATCGTCGAGATCGGCTGCGTTGAAATCTACAATCGCATCGAGACCGGCCGGAGCTTCCACGCTTATTTCAATCCTGATCGCGACATGCCGTTCGACGCTCAGGAAGTGCACGGGCTGACAAACCTCTTCCTGTCGGACAAACCGCGTTTCGTGGAGCTCGCGGACGAGCTGCTCGACTTCCTCGAGGATTCGCCGCTCGTCGCGCATAATGCCTCCTTCGATTTCGGCTTCCTCAACTTTGAGCTTGAGCGCTCCGGAAAACCGCCCGTCAGCTTGAGCCGGATGGTGGATACTTTGGCGTTGGCCCGGACGAAGCATCCGGGGGCCAAGCACAGCCTCGACGCCCTGTGCATGCGGTTCGGAGTCGATCGAAGCCAGCGGATCAAGCACGGCGCTCTTCTCGACGCCCAGCTTCTCGCCCAGGTCTATGTCGAGTTGACCGGCGGGCGCCAGATCGGACTTGGTCTGGTCGCAGCCACTGAGGCCCTGGGCGCGGCTGCAAACATAGCCGCTGCGAGAGTGCGCGAACTTCGTCCGGCAAGGCCGCACTTCGCCCATTTCGAGGAACTGGAGCGTCATCGCGCGTTTATTGCCAGGCTCGTCAACCCGCTTTGGGCACGGTTCGCCGAGGCTGGTTGACGGGAGCTTCGGGCCGGTCCTAAGCGGCACGGTATCAATAAGGAGCCAGGCCAAGTGGACGTTCGGGTCGCGGGTCATCAGGTCGATACCGGCGAGTCGCTGCGTGAACACGCCCAGCGTCGAGTTGCCGATATCACCGAAAAATATTTCTCACGGTCGGTAGGTGCCAGCGTCACCTTCGGCCGCGGACCGAACAATGACTTTACGTGCGACATCGTCGCGCCCGTCGTTCAGGGCGTCGTCCTCAAGGCGTCGGACAGCGCGCGTACGGCGGAAATGGCGTTCAATGGCGCTGCGGACCGGATCGAAAAGCAGCTTCGTCGCTACACCAACCGGCTGAAGGACCATAAGGTCGATGAGAGCGCTGCGCCGTACACCGAGAATGCGGGCTATACGATCTTTGCCGGGGCGACCGAGCCGGGCGAGGACGCTGGTGACGCGCCCGCGATCGTTGCGGAAACGCGGGTCGACATTCCCGAGTCCAGCGTATCCGACGCCGTGATGCTGATGGATCTTCGAAATACCACGGCCCTGATGTTCAAGAATTCGGCGACCGGACAGCTGAACATGATCTACCGGCGCGAAGACGGGAATATCGGCTGGGTTGAGCCGCACGACGACTAGGTCATTTTCTTCAGGCGCGATGCGGCTGCGGCCGGCTACGGGCAAGTAACGAGTAAGAGCGATGCAGCTTGGCGAATTTCTTGATTTCGACGCGATCAACACCCGGCTGTCGGGCGGCAACAAGCGTTCGCTGCTCCAACAGCTCGCGAATCTTGCCGGGCAGCGGCTGGGCGTCGATTCCGCGGCGATCCTCGCTAGCCTGGCGGAGCGGGAACAGCTGGGTTCGACCGGCCTGGGCCAGGGCGTCGCCATACCGCACGGCAAGATCGAGGGACTGAATCGCATCTACGGCATGTTCAGCCGCCTCGCCGAGCCCATCGATTTCAAGGCGATCGACGGCAAGCCGGTCGATCTCGTGTTCCTGCTCCTGTCGCCGCCTGACGCCGGCGCCGAACATTTGAAGGCACTGGCGGCAGTGAGCCGGGTCACTCGGCATCAGCCGACGCTTGAGAAGATGCGCGGCGCTCGAAGCCGGGACGCGCTCGCCGCGGTGCTGCTGGGAGCCGATGAACGCGACGCTGCCTGAGAGCCCATGAGCGGCGGCCGGCTTCCGCCGCGACTGGAAGTGCCGGCTCTCCTGCGGCGCGCCGAAACCCAGGGCGGATTCGCGACCGTACTCCACAAGGGCGATCCCGAAGGCGGTGCGCTTCTCCTCCTGATCAGCAGCCGGGGGCGCCATTGCGCATGTCTCGAGCGTATTCTCGGCGTTAGCGGCGCCTATGAGTGGCGCCAGCTTGGCCCGGCCGATTCGGCCGACTCGGCGGAAGTTGCTTCGTTCCTCGCGAAACGAAGGCAGTTCGACCCGGATCTTTGGCTTGTGGAACTGGATATCGCGGAGCCCGAACGGTTCATCGCTGAAACGACCTCTTCGGGTTGACCGGTTAAGCCCGGACGCCGAAACCAGCTCGATAAACAAGAGCGGGGGGCATCCTGCGCGGAAGACGCCGCCAGAATGCCACGCGAGACGGGGAACCACTAAGGGCTACTGCGAAAGTATTCGCGGAATCATTTTAGCCTGATTATTCTTGTGGTTAACCGCACATGTTGCGGATTTCATGTTGGCATCACTTCGCTCAGCGTTGCTCCTTTGTGCTGCTCTGGGCGCAACAACTGTTGCTCCGGCCCAGGCCGACCCATCGAATGCGTCGCTGGCCGCGGTGGCCGCCGCGAGCCTCCCGGAGGTTCCGGTCCCGGATCTGCTCGACCCCGAGGGCGAACCGCAGCTTGCTGGCCCAGGGGTTCACGAGGAAGAAGCCCTCCCGTCCGACAACGATCAACCGGAAGCGGTTGTCGTGCGGCGCGGCGGCAACCTCACGACGCTCGTCGCCGACCTTCGCGGCGCGGATGCCGGCAGCCGCGAGCTCGAATGCCTCGCAACGGGCGTCTATTTCGAAGCGAAGAGCGAGCCTCTTACCGGCCAACTCGCAGTCGGGCAGGTCATCGCCAACCGCGCGAATTCGCGCGGTCGATTCCCCGGCTCCTATTGCGGCGTGCTGTTCCAGCGCGGCCAATTTTCCTTCGTTCATGGCCGGTCGCTTCCGGCGGTTCCGCGGTCGAACCGGCAGTGGCAGACCGCTGTCGCAATCGCCAAGATCGTTGACCAGGACCTCAAGGATTCGGAAGTCGGCAATGCTCTGTTCTTCCACGCGCGCTATGTGTCACCCGGCTGGCGGCTGAAGCGCGTCGCGGCGATCGGCAACCACGTCTTCTACCGCTGATTCAAACATCGGAATGCGGGTGGGTAGCGGGCGAGCGAAAGCTCGCCCGTTTCCATTGGGCACCCGTAATTCCAGCTAATCGCGGATTGGCTCCGTTTGTGCTTTGTTCTACTCCTGAGGGCATGGCCACCCTATCCGAGTCTTGTTTCGCTGACGCTCCGCCGATCGCGGCCGAAGTCGCTCGGGGCGTGACCCGCCTGTTCTGCCGGCAGGACCTGTTCGCAATCTGCGAGATGCCGCTGCCAAATGGCCGCCGCGCCGACATGATGGCGATCGATGCCAAGGGCGGCCTCACCATTGTCGAGATCAAAGTCGCCAAGGCGGATCTGATCGGCGACGGCAAGTGGCTGGACTACCTCGATTATTGCGATCGCTTTTATTGGGCGGTACCGCCCTCGCTGGCATCGATTTGCGAGGGTGAGCGCTTCCTTCCAGGCGCGGCTGGGCTGATCGTCGCCGACCGCTATGACGCGGTGGTCGCGCGCGAAGCGGCGCATAGGCCGCTGGCCCCCGCAAGGAGGAAAGCCGAGCTGCTGCGCTTCGCCAGGCGGGCCGCGCGGCGTCTCGCCGCGCAGATCGATCCCACGCTCGGCGAAGGCCGCTAGTGGCTGACGATCGCGGGCTTTGGCCTCTTCGCCTCGATCGCTTGCTGGATTTCCCGAGACCGCGAGTCCCTGGCGGCATAGTCGCGTGCTGAAAGCCCCGCGGCATTATCGGTCTTGTCCGGATTTGCGCCAGCTGAAAGCAACAGCTTCACTAGGTCCGCCTGCCGCTGTTGGACGGCGATGATCAGCGGCGTTTCACCCATGCGATTGGAACTGTCGACTCTCGCCCCCTGCCCGAGCAGCCATTCGGCCGCTTCTTCATAGCCGACCCGCGCGGCTGCGATGAGCGGGGTGTCGCCGCCTTTGCCTTGCAGGTTCGGATCGGCCCCTTTGTTGAGCAGGAAGGCGGTATAATCTTCGTTGCGCTCGCTAATCGCGACGATCAGCGCCGTGTTGCCGCTGGCGTCCTTGGCGTCGACTATGCCGGCCCCGTTCTTTTGGAGGAACTCCATCACCTTTGCGCCGTCCTTCTTCTTGACGGCGTCGACGAATTGAATCCCGTCAAACCCCCCGGATTGGGAGAATGCAGGTGCGCTAATGACCGTCAGTGACAAGGCGATCACGGCAAACTTCAGATAGTTCATGGACTTATGCCCTCAGGACCCCGCTTGATCCCAGAGAATTAGCAGAGCAAGGGTGGCCTTGTCATGAATGTGCGTGCGCCATTTTGGGAAAGACCTTTGTCGAGCCTCGACAGCGGCGAGTGGGAGGCGCTGTGCGACGGGTGCGGCCGGTGCTGCGTCCACAAGATCGAAGACGAGGAAACAGGCCTCCTTTATCCGACCAACGTCGCGTGCAAATTGCTCGATCGGCGCAACGGCCGCTGCCTCGATTACAAACATCGCATGACGCGGGTGTCGGATTGCGTGAAACTCGACCGGAAGAATCTCGCTGGTCTCGATTGGCTTCCGGACACTTGTGCCTACCGGCTGCGGGCGGCCGGTCAGCCGCTTCCCGAATGGCATTATCTCATCTCGGGAAGTCGTGAGACGGTGCATGAAGCCGGCCAGTCGACACGCGGCTGGACCGTCAGCGAAGACGATGCCGGCGAGCTAGAGTGGCATGTGGTCGAACGCCCGCTCTGAAGCGGCGCTGCTGGCGGAGCTTCCCGCTCCGATCGAGGTACGGCCGGTCCGCGGCGCCCGCCGGCTCCGGCTCCGCTACGATGAGGTCCGCGGGGTCCTGAAATTGACCTGCCCCCTACGGACGACCCGCCGCTCCGCGCTGAGCTGGGCGCTAGATCAACGCGACTGGATCGAGGCGCAGATCGCCAGGGCTCGTCCGGCCGAGCCGTTCGAACCCGGCGCAATCATTCCAATCGCTGGGCGCGACACAAAGCTCGTTTGGGCGGAGAAGGATCCGAGAACTCCGAGGCTCGATCTGGGAGAGCTCCGCTGCGGCGGCCCGAGGGCCGGATTCGAGCGCCGGATCGAGAATTTCCTGAAGCGTCTCGCGCTCGACACGATGTCGCCTGAGGCGGCCGAATTCGCCGCAAGCGCGGGCGTTACCGTGAAAGCGGTTACTATCGGCGATGCGGGCTCACGCTGGGGCAGTTGCTCGTCCGAGGCCCGCATCCGGCTGAGCTGGCGACTGATCCTCGCACCGCCACAGGCCAGGCGTTACGTCGTCTCCCACGAAGTCGCCCATCTCGTGCACCTCAACCACGGGCCGGCCTTCAAAGCGCTCGAGGCGCGGCTCTTCGGTCACGGATTGAGCGAAGCGAAAGCGACGTTACGCCGCGTAGGGCCTCGGCTCCGTCGGCTCGGCGGGAGGCGTTGAGCGCGGGTCCGGCCGGCGGGGCGGCTGCGGAATCCGCTGGGCCGGCTGCGGCGGAGCCGGCGGGAAGGCCTGGTCGAGTTCTTGTTGCGACGGCTCTCCAGTCCCGTCGGGGCGCACCATTGGGGGCGGGGAATCGGGCTGCTGGGGCAGGGCCTGCAGTGGCAACGGATTGCCGTTCTCGTCGACGAGCGGCTGGAGCGCATTCGCATCGAGCGCGGTGTCGCCGTACATTTCCTCTTCCGGAGTCAGCTGCCAATCTGGCATCGGAACTTGAGTCTGGAATTGTTCGACCGGCCGATTGGCCACGGCGACGGACATGAAATCGT
>JBKPKF010000217.1:0-20355 GCA_046730995.1 Pseudomonadota bacterium | reverse complement strand
GCGGTCGACGCGCCCGTCACCATGTTGCGCGTATATTGTTCGTGCCCCGGCGTATCGGCGACGATGAACTTGCGCTTCTCGCTCGCAAAGAAGCGATAGGCGACATCGATCGTAATGCCCTGTTCGCGCTCGGCCGAGAGGCCATCGACCAGCAACGCAAAGTCGATTTTTTCGCCCTGCATCCCGTGGCGCTTGCTGTCGCCCTCGAGCGCGGCGAGTTGGTCGTCGAAGACCTGCCGAGTGTCGTAGAGCAGGCGCCCGATCAACGTCGACTTGCCGTCGTCGACGCTGCCACAGGTGATGAAGCGGAGCAGCTCCTTGCGCTCCTGATCGGCAAGCCAGGCATGAATGTCGGCGGGGGCGTTCAAAAATAGCCCTCCTGCTTCTTCTTCTCCATGCTGTCGCCGCCCGAATCGCGGTCGATCGCGCGCCCCTGGCGCTCCGAACTCGTCGAAACCAGCATCTCGGCGATGATATCTTCGACGCTCGCCGCGTCGCTCTCGATCGCGCCGGATAGCGGATAACAGCCGAGCGTCCGGAACCGCACCTTGCGCATCGAGGGCGCCTCGCCGTTCATCGGGAAGCGATCATCGTCGATCATGAGGATGAGTCCGCCGCGCTCGACCGTCGGCCGCTCGGCCGCGAAGTAGAGCGGCACGATCTCGATCCTTTCGCGAAGCACATATTGCCAGACGTCCAGTTCGGTCCAATTGGACAGTGGAAAGACCCGGATGCTCTCGCCCGCATTCTTGCGCGCATTGTAGAGCGACCAGATTTCGGGCCGCTGGCGCTTCGGGTCCCAGCGGTGGTTCTTGTCGCGGAAGCTGAAGATCCGCTCCTTGGCCCGGCTCTTTTCCTCGTCCCGCCGGGCTCCGCCGAACGCCGCGTCGAAGGCATAATGGGCGAGCGCTTGCTTGAGCCCCTCCGTCTTCCACATATCGGTATGCCGCGGTCCATGATCGAACGGGTTGATGCCTTGCTGCTCGGCCTCGGGATTCTTCCACACGAGCAGCTCCGCACCGCTCTCCGCTGCGACCTTGTCGCGCAGCGCGTACATGTCCCTGAACTTCCAGGTCGTATCGACGTGAAGCAGCGGAAACGGCAGCGGCCCGGGGAAGAAGGCTTTCTTGGCCAGGTGCAGCATCACCGAACTGTCCTTACCGATCGAATAGAGCATCACCGGCTTCGCCACCTCCGCGACCGTCTCGCGCAGGATCTGGATGCTCTCGGACTCGAGCCGGTCGAGATGGGTCAGCTGCCGCATTGTGCCGCAGCGTTAGCGTGGCTGCAGCGCAAAACAAACATGGCGCCATCCGGCAGGCAGTCCTAAAGACGTCTCTTCCCGGGGAGCCGCGTCGCGGCTGAGAGTCGGCATTCGGCCGAGACCCGTAGAACCTGATCCGGTTAGGACCGGTGGAGGGAAGGAGAGACCATATGGGCGACGCCCCTGCACGCACCGAATTGAAAGTCACCACCGGGCCGATCCGCGGCTCGCGCAAAATCTATGTCGAGGGCCGCGATGGGGTGCGCGTTGCAATGCGCGCGGTCGACCTCGAGCCGTCGGCGAACGAGCCCCCGGTGACCTTGTACGACACCAGCGGGCCCTATACCGACCCCGCCGCCCGGATCGACATCATGGCCGGCTTGCCGGAGCTCCGGCACGACTGGATCCGATCGCGTGGAGATGTCGAGGAGGTGACCCAGCGCGAGGTCCGTCCGGAGGACAATGGCCAGCTCGGTCCCGACCGTAGCGGCGGGGTCCAGCCATTCCCGAACGTCCGCAAGCGCGTGCTGCGGGCCAAGCCCGGGGCCAACGTGACGCAAATGCATTACGCGAAGCGAGGGATCATCACCCCCGAGATGGAATATGTCGCGGTCCGCGAGAATCTGGGTCGCGAGGAGCTGTTCGTCACTCGGGACGGTGAAGACTTCGGGGCCTCGCTCCCCGATTTCGTCACCCCCGAGTTCGTCCGTGACGAGGTCGCCCGAGGCCGGGCGATCATCCCCAGCAACATCAACCACCCCGAAACAGAGCCGATGGCGATCGGTCGCAACTTCCTGGTCAAGATCAACGCCAATATCGGCAATAGCGCCGTCGCCTCCGACGTCGCGGCCGAGGTGGACAAGATGGTCTGGGCGATCCGCTGGGGCGCCGACACGGTCATGGACCTCTCCACCGGCCGCAACATCCACGACACGCGCGAATGGATCGTCCGCAACTCGCCCGTGCCGATTGGCACCGTCCCCATTTACCAGGCGCTGGAGAAGGTCGGCGGCGTCGCCGAGGACCTAAGCTGGGAGATCTATCGCGACACTTTGATCGAACAGGCCGAGCAAGGGGTCGACTATTTCACGATCCACGCAGGAGTCCGCCTGCCTTACGTGCCGCTGACCGCCAACCGCGTCACCGGCATCGTCAGCCGCGGTGGGTCGATCATGGCGAAATGGTGCCTCGCCCATCACCGCGAAAGCTTCCTCTACGAGCGCTTCGACGAGATTTGCGAGATCATGAAGGCGTATGACATTGCATTCTCGCTTGGCGATGGCCTCCGCCCCGGATCGATCGCCGACGCCAATGACGAGGCCCAGTTCGCCGAGCTCTACACCCTCGGCGAGCTGACGAAGATCGCATGGGCGAACGACGTCCAGGTGATGATCGAGGGGCCCGGCCATGTGCCGATGCACAAGATCAAGGTGAACGTCGAAAAGCAGCTCGAGGCGTGCGGCGAAGCGCCTTTCTACACCTTGGGCCCGCTAGCGACAGATGTCGCGCCCGGATACGACCACATCACCAGCGCGATCGGAGCCGCGATGATCGGCTGGTTCGGAACCGCGATGCTCTGTTACGTGACGCCCAAGGAGCATCTTGGGCTTCCCGACCGCGACGACGTGAAGGTCGGAGTTGTTACCTACAAGCTCGCCGCCCACTCGGCGGACCTGGCGAAGGGCCATCCCGCCGCGCGCGCGCACGACGATGCTCTGAGCCGAGCCCGGTTCGACTTCCGCTGGCGCGACCAGTTCAACCTGTCGCTCGACCCGGACACCGCCGAGGCCTTCCACGACCAGACCTTGCCGGCCGAAGGCGCCAAGACCGCCCACTTCTGTTCGATGTGCGGCCCGAAGTTTTGCTCGATGAAGATCACGCAAGAGGTCAGGGACTTCGCGGCCAAACAAAAGGCCGAAGCGGGAATGGCCGAAATGTCGGAAAAATTCCGTGAGTCCGGCAGCGAGATCTACGTGCCAACGGCGGCCGATTAGCGACGCTTCGTCGTTTGGTCGAAAGCCGGTGGTGATTGGCGAACAAGTGGGCGAACTCGTCCCCGGAAGTCGATTCTTTCGCGTTAGGGGAGAATGATGTCGTTCCTGTTTGCCGTCGCCGCGTCCGTCTCTTCGCTCGCTTCGCATTCTGCCGCTGCCCCGGCCTCAGACCAGGCCATTGTCATCCAGGGCATTCGCGACCGGAGGAAGCCTGCGGACGATTTCCTGAAGAAGATGATCCCGGCCTCCTTCGACCAGAAGCTCGGCCGGTTCGAAGAGCCGGTCTGCCCGGGGACCATCGGACTGCCGGACAAGCTCAAGGAAGAGGTGATCTCCCGAGTCCGCCAGGTTGCGTCGGCCGCGGCCCTTCGGAGCGCCAGGGCCGGGTGCCGGCCCAACCTTCTGATCATCGTGGTCGACGACAAGAAAGCCCTCATCGAGGGAATGCAGCGGAAAAAAGAAGCCTATCTTTACGGAATCGGGAATTCCGAGCGGAAGCGGCTTGCAAATGGTCCGGGCCCCGTATCGGCATGGCAGATCAGCGATGTCATCGGAGCCGACGGCGAACCCCTGGTGGTCGACGGCGATGGCTTCCCGCGACTATTCACGACAATACCCCCCTCGCGCCTTCGGAGTAGCACCCGATCGCGTATTCTCGGCGCGATCGTCGTTGTGGAACAGCGGGGATTGGTCCAGGTCAGCACCCGCCAGCTCGCCGACTTCGCGCTGGTCCGGGCCCTTGCGCCGATCCAGCAGAAGACCAGCCAAGCCCCCGATACGTCGGTGCTCAGCCTGTTCAACGAGGGAGTTCGGCCAGAAGACGCGCCGCAGAGCCTGACGTGGTGGGACCTGGCGTTGCTGAAAGCGCTCGCGACCACGCGAAGCGATTCCCTGGCCGAGATCCAGCGGCATGAGATCCGCGACCATATCATAAAGGAAATGGCGAAGGTCCCGCCGGAGCAGCGTTAGGGCTCTGAGCTTTGCGCAAACTTGAAGGCACCATTCCGATTCCCGTGTGAAAACTTCGGCGGCCTGGGGCGTTGGTTCCCCCAAACGAGTCTGGAGATTCCGATGGCCACCGTATCCGGTGCCGCCTCGCGCGAGCCACTGCGTTATTCCAACGTTGCCGTGGCCTTGCACTGGCTGATCGTCGTCCTGCTGCTGACGCAGGTCTGGCTCGGCTTCACCTTTGCCGACATGCCGCGGGGGCCGGCCCGAATGGAATTCTTCACGTGGCACAAGACGGTTGGGGCGACGATCCTGGTCCTGACGCTCATCAGGCTCGGCTACCGGCTCATGAACCCGCCGCCGCCTTATCCGTTCGAAATGCCCGATTGGCGCCGCACGGCGGCCGTCTGGAGCCACCGGATTCTCTATACGCTGCTGATCGTCTTGCCGCTCACCGGCTTGATCGCGGTTTCGGGCCGGGGACCGGGGCCGACGACCCCGCTCATTGGCGGAATCCCCCTGCCGACCGTCCCGGGAATCGACAAAGCGACCGGCCAGCTGTCCGGCGACGTCCATGTCTTGCTCGTTTGGACGACGATCACCCTGCTCGTCCTCCACATCGGCGCCGCGCTCTACGAGCAATTCTTCGCCCGAGTCGGGGTAGCCTACCGGCTGCCGCCGTTCCGAACCCGCGACGGCGAACGGGCAGTGATCGGCCAGGGCGCGCGCTCCGAGGCCGAGTCGGTCGTCTAGGACAGTCCTCCGGCGCCGGCGCGCGCAGGCGATTCCTTTGCGACGTCCGACTTACGGTCAACCGCTGCCTGCCCCTCCCTCGTCGAACAGTCGACCACACGCCTTTAATCCGTGGTAGAAGCGGCATGGCGGATAGGGCACGTTGTCCGCCTGGGGAGAGGCCGTTGTTTACGCGTCGCTGCGCTTTGATCCTCGCGTTCGGACTGCTGGTATCGACCGCAACGCGCGACGTCGCAGCGGGCGCCGAACCGCCCAGGATCAGCAAGCCGAAGCCGGCCCCGTCGAACCAACCGCCCAACGTCCCGCCGCTACCGCCGGCCGCTTTCGATCCTAATCTCGCCATCGGCGGAGAAGACGTCAAAGCGCGTAAAGTCGAAACCCGTCTCAGTGTCGACGTACAGGTGAATGGGCGGGGTCCATACAAATTCATCGTCGACAGCGGCGCCGACACGTCGGCGGTCGGCCTTCGAATCGCCCGCGATTTGCAGCTGCCGCTCGGCACGCCGGCCATTCTCAACGGAATGACCAGCCGAGATGTCGTGGACCGCGTGAGGGTCGACGCGCTGACCCTGGGACCCAGCACGATCCGTGATTTGGAGCTCCCCGCCCTGCGCGAAATCGACTTGGGCGGTGACGGACTTGTCGGGATCGACGCGCTCGTTCGCCAGCGCCTGATGATGGATTTCGAGAAACATCTCATCAAGGTCGAGGATGCGTCGAAGCCGATGAAGATCGGTGCCGGCGACATCGTGATTACGGCCCGGCGTCAGCGCGGCCAGTTGATCCTGACCGAGGTCCAGGCGTCGGGCCTGCGGCTCGACGCCGTCATCGATACGGGATCCGAAATCACCATCGGCAACATTGCACTGCGCAATAAATTGCTCCGCAAGCGCGCGAAGATCTACACGGTCGAGGCGATTGGGGTGACAGGCGTGGTCACGCCGTTGCAGTTGGCTCGCATCGACGAGCTCAGGCTTGGCCCAGTCCTACTGCGCGATGTCCCGATCGCCTTCGCCGACGTGCCTCCGTTCCAGCTGTTCGGGCTTTCGGGCGAACCGGCATTGCTTCTCGGAACGGATATATTGGAGAATTTCCGGCGGGTTTCGCTGGACTTCCGCGCGCGCAAGGTCCGCTTCCAGCTGCGGCGGTGCACCACCGAAGGCGTGGTCATCAGCACCTCGCAAAACGATTCCTACACGCGTTTGTCGGCAACGGCCGGTACCGACGTCTGCTCGCATTAAGACCAGCCCGATCCGAACGGCGCCCGGGTCCTTTCGCGAGCCCAAACGTTGTTAGAGCCATGATTAGAAAGCTGAAATCGGGCGAATACCGCCTCTATTCGCGCAAGACGGGCAAGGACGGGAAGCGGAAGAATCTCGGAACCTTTTCGAGCCGCGCCGCGGCCGAGAAGCACGAGCGCGAGGTTCAGTTCTTCAAGCGCCACTGACGGTCCCGGGAACCATTTCTTCACCTCTCGGGTCGCACAAATGGCGCGGGAGTAGACTCGCATGGCTGAAACCGCCGAAATCCAGCCCGAACGCAGGCGCGCGCACCGATTGGCGCTGCGACTCAATGCCATGATGCGCGACAGCAATCAGAGCCGCGTCAAGGCGAGGGTGATCGACATTTCCACTCATGGATGCCGAGTCGAATGCACGTCCGGTGTGGCCGAGGACAGTTGGATCTGGCTCAGCATCTCGGGGCTGGAGAACCAATATTGCCGGGTCGTCTGGCATTGCCAGGAATTCGTCGGTCTCGAATTCGCCAATCCCCTGTCGGAACCGGTGTTCGAGCGCTTGCTCGCCGATCACCAGAATTTGCCGGAATCCGCGATCAACGACTTGCGCAAGATCGCCAGCCGAACCCATTGGCTTGCGCGCCAGGCCGGCGATTCCGATATCGCGGTCCTCGCCGAACTCTCGCGCAAATGCGCTGAGGATGCGGTGGTTGAGGGCCTTCGCCTCGGGCAGAACGCCAAAAAGCGCTAGAATCGCCGCTCAGGCGGCCTTCGCATCTCCGCTGAGGATCGGACCGATCCCTCCGGCAGCCTCGATCTGCTCGCCGAGCGAGCCGCGCGGCAGCTCGTTGTCGAGCGCCCAGGCAAGCACCGCTTCGAGCTGGCGGATCGTCGCGTCGTCGCACATACCGTTGAAGGCGAGCTTGACGACCGGCCGCATTGGCGACCGAAGCTGGATTTTGAGACCTTCGGCCTCGACCAGCCGCAGATATTCCTCCGGCGCGTCTTCGGCGTCCAGCGCGAAGTCGTAGGCGGCACTGAGGCCATCGTAGAGGGCCGCGTTGGCCCGGAGTTTGGCCGCGCGGGCCTCGTCCGCCTTGGCGCGGACGTCAGTGAGTTTATTCTTCAAGGGTCCCTCCGATGCTACCGGGGCTGTGTCTTCGTGTGCGGTTTCGGGCGGTGCGACGAGTTCTAGCGGCTCTTCCACCACGGAAGGCTCCTCGGCCGCGGGCAAAATCTCGGCGACCGGTTCTTCGGCAACCTCTTCGGGCTCGTAAGATACCGGTTCCGGCTCGGCCGCCGTTTCCGTTTCTTCGGCGACAGGTTCGGCGACTGGCGGTTCGGCGGCTTGCTCCTCCACGGCCGGTTCTTCCTCGGCGGGGCGATCGGAGTGCGCACCTGGTTCGACGGTGTAGCCGTGACCGTAAAAGCCCGTCAGCCCGGCCAGGTTGTCGAGCAACTTGGAAAAGCCGGGCTTTGCTCGGCCGACGGATTCAGGCCCTTGACCCTCGGCGACGTCGAGAGACGCTTGGTCGTTGTCCGTTTCGGCGGGAGCCTCGTCGGCGGGAGGCTCGTCGATCGGCTCCTCAAACTCTGGCGCGGAGCCTTTCGCCGGTTCCTCTTCAGCGACGGATGCCTCGACGGTTTCGGGTTCAGGCTTCTGCACCTCGATCGGCTCGCCGGCCGTTTCGGGCCCGGCCTCGGCGTCGTTCCCTTTCGGCTTCGCCTTGGATGCTTTGACGGCGTCGCCGTCGAACGTCGCGAGAGCATAGACATAATCGACCCAAGCTCCACCGGCGCTGAGCGGCAGCAGCGTCACCCAGCAGCGGGTTTTTCCTTCGGCGGTTTCATATTCATCTTCGAATGCGAGGAAATCGCGGCTGATCGCGACGAGCGGCAGTTTCTTCGCGATGCAGGCGAGGATCGAAGGCGTCGGTGCGTCGATAATTCGATCCACCTTGCCTTCGAACCGCACGGCCTCGCCCAGGTGGCGGACCTCGGCGTCATGGCCGCCGCTGATGAGCTCGAATAGGATCGAATTGGGTCCGGCGTCGGACAGTTCGAGAGGGTCTAGGTCGTGAAGCGGCGGGAATTCCTTGTCGCCCCGGATCGACAACCAGTAGTTGAGAACGCTCGCGTGCATACGGCGCTCGGCAGCGGAGATGGTCTTGAACGCATCCAACAGGGTCTCGGCGGCTGGTTGTTCAGCCGCTTCAATGTCTGATTTGGGCGCTCCCATTTGCGACTCCGCTCCCTCGTTTCGAGCGAGGTTCTGCTCCCCGGAATCTTAGAAAAGGTTAAAAGCGCTTTCGCCGTGCGAAACTCGATTTTCTCCTATGGCACGTTGCAGCTGCCCGACGTTCAGTTAGCGAATTACGGGCGATTGCTGGACGGCGAGGCTGACACGCTTTGCGGCTACCGGCTCGAGCCGGTCAAAATCGACGACCCGGATGTCGTCAGAATCAGCGGCAAGGACGTGCACACCATCGCCGTCGCCACGGGCGACCTGTCGGACCGAATCCAGGGAATGGTATTCGCGCTGAGCGAGGATGAGCTCACCGCGACGGATTCCTATGAGACGGGCGCCTATTTGCGGATTGAGGCTGAGCTGGAATCGGGACGGCGTGCCTGGGTCTATGTCGCGGTTTAGTGGGCGGCGAACGACGATGATGCCGCCGACGTCACGGCGGCCCTGGTCCTCGACCGCGGTCTGCCCGGCACGTACGGATATCCGTGTATCCAAAAGCCGCCGTAGCCGAACGTCAGCATCGGCGTGAATTCCGGGCGATGATCAGTCGTGAACGGCGCTCCGCTGGTGTCATCGAGCATGAAATAGTGCTGGCCCAGTCGGACGATGAGGACGGTGATTTGCCCTCCGACCTTGTCGTTGCCCATTGTCAGATAAAGATCGCGCGTCGGAAAGCCGAGTGCCCGAAGCGCCTGCATCTTGACGATCGCTCGGTCTTCCTCGTCGCCATAGCCGTGCTGCAGGGTTTCGGCCGCGCTCGCCCAATAATCGTGATAGCCCCATTCGGTCGCGTCGGACCGCCAACGGATCCGCTGGAAAACTGCACCCTGGATGTAGAAGATCTGTTGCTGGGCCGTAAGGCGGCGCGCCGGAGCGATCAGCGCCTGCATTCTTGGGTCGCCGCTGTCGTCGCGTCGCGCACGCTCCCAGCCGTCGATGTAACGATATGGCTTGACCGGCAAGGTCACCGTTCCGGACATGTTTGGCGGGGCCAGCGGCGCGACACCGGAAACGACAATAGGACGGTAATCAGCGGTGTCGGCAGCCTTGGCGACTTCGGACAATAAAGCGATGCACGCGGCCAAGCCCGCACTGCCCAGGACTGCGCGTACCAGCAATGGGTGCCCCATCTGCTCCCCTCCACGGCGTGTAGCCGGTTCCCCCGAACGCGGAGGGAACATGAATAACGCTAGAGAGAAACCTTCGGGTAAATGGTAAATAAATTACTAACGTCCAATCGTTCCGTTACCGCGACGAAACGAGTCAAATTCTGATTCAAGTCAGCTTTCTGAGATGAAAGTTCCGACGATTGGGCACTCGGGGATGCCTAACGAAAGTTAGGGTTTAGTGGCACATGTTGACGAAATTCGCGAACTTCTCAAGGAACGAAGACACGCTGTTCGAAGCCCCATGAAAAAGGGCGCCCGGGCTAGTCGGGCGCCCCTTTTGCTACGCGTGCTCCCGCGTGAAAAAGCTAGTGTTTGTTGTCGTTGGCGCTGTTGCCGTCCGCATCGGCAGAATTACGGACTGCGTCCGCCTTCTGCTCGCCTTCTTTACGCACCGTATCTGCTGCGTTTTGGGCGTTCGCTTCGAGATTTTCGGCAACATTAGAGGCATTGGCTTCCATATTATCAGCGACGTTCTCGGCGTTCGCTTCGATATTGTCTGCCTTATTCTCCTGAGGGCTATTGTTGCATGCGGTAAGCGCGGCGAGGCCAACGGCGACTGCAAGCGTTGTGGTGATCTTCATGGATTGTCCCCTGATGGTTCACAGCCGTGGCATAGCGCTTCGCGGCTGCAACGGTTCCGTCAACGTGAAACGCGGGGTCGAAAGATCAATGTTTAAGCGACTTCACCGCAGCGAGAGTCTTGGCCACATGCTCGCTGAAATCGAGATTGTCGTGAACCATCACCACCTTGCCGCGCCGGTCGATCACATAAGATGTCCGAGTGGTCAGGCCCGGATGTTCGGCCCAGGCGACATCATAGGCCTTTTGGATCGATGGGCTGGCCGTCGCGACTGGAAAGGCGTTGCGGCATTCTTCCACCGAGAATTTCTTGAGAGTCGGAAGATCATCGGCGGAGAGCCCAATGACTTGCGCGCCGGCCTTCTTGAAATCGGCCGTCGCATCGCTGAACGCATGCGCCTCCAGGGTACAGCCCTTCGTGAACGCCTTCGGAAAGAAATAGAGCACGACCGGCCCTTTTTTGAGCGCGGCCTTCAGGTGGAGCGTGAACGGCTTCCCGGCAAGCGCGCCCCGGGTCGTGAAGTCCGGCGCCCTTGCACCCACTTGAAGGGCAGCGATCGCTGGTGTCAGTGCAAGCGCGGATGCAGCCAACCCAAGCAATAGATAGCGCATGACAGTCTCCGGAAGATGAGTGGTCGGGTAGGTGGCCTGCTTACGCTGCTCCGTTCAAAAGTGCGAGCGTTCGCTCATCGCGTTCTCCGCCGAAGAAGACATCGAGCGCACGGCCGAACAATGGATCATTTGAAGCCGCTTCGAATAATGTGAGGCTGGATTTGAGCTTCATGGCATCGATTGGGCCGAAGATCTGTTCGGCTGAGCGTTTGCCGTCCCATTGCAGAAGCGCTGCGAGGCACTGGCGCAGGCGCAGGCCGAGCAGCGAATGCTCGAGATAGGCGCGAGCTTCATCGCGCGAGGAGATGGCGAAATATTGCGTGTTGGAGCTGCGACCGAGGCCCGCGAGCTGGGGAAAGACGAACCACATCCAGTGGCTTTGCTTCGAGCCTTCTCGAAGCTCGTCGAGAGCCGTTTCGAACACATTTTGTTGCGCGTCGACGAAACGTTGCAGCTTGTAGGGATCGGTCACGCCGGCATCATGGCCCTGGGGCCGCCGGCGGGGAAGAGCGGCTCGCGCCTTATTGGTTGGGCGCGAGCAGCCCCGTCAGGACATAGAAGAAAATCATCACCGGACCGGTCATCAGCGTCATGGCGACCAGGCCCAGGCGCACGAGGGTCGGGTCGACTCCGCTGTAGTCGGCGATGCCCGCGGCAACGCCCATGACCTTGGCGTCACGCCGGTTGATAAGGAAACGTCCGTTCATTTCGGGTTCCTTTGGGTTGCTACTGGCTTCAGGCGATCGGCAGCGAAGTGGCTGCCGAAACGAGCAGAAGCGCGGAAATGAATGAGCCGGCGATCACCGTGGCGAACTCGCGGGCGGAAGTGAAAGTGGCAAACATTGTTTCGTCCCTTTTCATGTCTCTGTCGAACCCGACCATCGGGTCCGTGCCAATTACATTGCAGGGACTGTGCCAATTGCAGAATATCCTTTGTTTTCAATATTGCTTGCCTTCGACTTGCCAGATTTACCGGCAATTCGCGCCGTGAATTAGGAATTTTTACCGCACTGCGGTCCGGATCGATCGCTGCAGTTGTCCGGAATCGGACACACGCTACAAATGTAGTCCGGTTCCGGTCAATTTGCGTATCCGAGGCGTTCCGCCCACGGCAGAAGCACCGGAAGGACGGGCTCCAGCTGCTTTTCGTAGCGGCGCCAGCGACCGGTCGGCGCCTTGCTGAGCGGCTGGACCACTTGGTCATAGCTCGGTGTGATGATTGCTCCGCGGGCTCGGGCGGTCGATCGGTGGTCGAGCAATTCTGGTCGCCATTCCAGACCGAGGAATGCAATAAGCGGCTTCAGCGCCGCTTCGGGATCTGCCACGAGCTCTTCATAGACGAGGGTGTGGACAGCGATCGGAAGCATGTCGCGGTTACGGATGAAAAGGGTCATCGCCGCGTCGTATAGATCCGCCGAATCCTCAATGGTCAGAAAGCAGGCCATCGCGTCATTGAGCGTAAAGCTTTGCATGAAGCCGCTCAGCACGCAGTCGCACGGATGGCGCTGGGCGAATATGACCTGCGCTTTGGGAAACAGGCAGTACATAAGCAACAGCCGCAGCATGTTGAGCGGCATCTTATCGATGATGAGTCCCGGAGAGCCGGGATCGATGTGCCGGTGCAACTCGGCGAAATAGGCCTGGCGAGCGGGCTCGAGCCTGCCTCTCCAGTGGATCGGATCATCGCCGACCTTACCGACGACGTCCTCCGCCGCAGCGAGCATCGGGAACTCTTCGAGGACCTGGGTATCGGGGTGGCCCATCAGGAAAGTGTCGAGCAGCGTGGTCCCTGACCTCGGGAAACCGACGAGGAACGCCGGCGAGGGCCGCGGCCCCTGCGCCAACGGCCGAAGTCTCGCAAGCCGCTCATCGATCGTTGCTTCAGCCAGCAAGCGCAGCCGACGACGATATTCGGCCCCCCGCGCACGCCATCCTTCGAAATCATCGACCGATCGGTTCATTGCCTCAGTGGCAGCGAAGGCGCCCGCGAAATCGCCGCGCGCATCAAGGATCCTGGCCATGAGGCGATGCTGGCGCACAACGTCGCGGTCACCCGGCTCGAATGCCAGCAGTCGCTGCGCCTCGTCAGGGTTGCCGTCGCGCAATGCCGTGGCGGCCGCCGCATAAGCAAGCTCCTCGCGCAAAATTCCGGCGGCTTCGGCGTCGTCGAGCAAGGCGCGCAGCGCATCCATCCGATTGGTACGTTCGAGCAGGAGCGCCAGCTCCCGGAGGGCCCGATGCTCGGCTTCCGACACCGGCGCGCTTGTGTCATTCCGCTCGCCAAGTGCGATCCGGATCAGCGGCGCATCGGCCGAGGCACTTTCGCCGACCGCCTGGCGCGAGGCCTTGTCGAGCTCGGCCATCGATTCGCGGTGCCGGCCGAGATCCGCGAGTAGCCGCGACAATAGCAGGCGTACGCCGATGTCTCCCAAGCCGGCGTCGAGCATCGACCTAAGCTGGTCAGCCGCCTGATCGAACAAACCGGCATGGACTAGGGCACTGACTAAATTCTGCTGGATCGGAAGTTCATTGGGGTTGAGCGTCCAGCCGCGACGGAGCGCGCTCGCCGCATCTTCCCAGCGTTCGAGTCCGGCGAGGGCCTCGCCATAATTGGCCCATCCGCGCCAATCGTCGGGCCTGGCGGCGCACAAGATCTTCCAGGCTTCGGCGGCGGCCGCGTGATCACCCGCCGCTTGCGCCGCTTCAGCCCGAACATGCCACAGCGCGAGTCCGGCAGGACTCGCATCCTTGGGCGGAATGGCAACGTCGAGCGCCTCTTGCGGGCGCGCAGCGTCGGCGAGCGCGCGACCGAGCATGACTCGAAAGGCAATATTGTCGGGCTGCGCATCGACAGCGGAACGGAGATAACCGATGCCCGCCTCGAGCCTTCCTTCGCGACACTCGATCAGTCCAAGCAAATGGTGGACGTCCGGCGGCCCCTGTTCGGCATCGATCTGAGCTTTGGCCAAAGCCCGGGCGCGCGCTAGGTCGCCCCGCCGGAAGGCCGCCATTGCCTCGGTGATCCTTGAATTCGCCTGCACGCCGCAGCGCTAGGGGTGCAGAAGCCGCGCGGTCAATGTTCAGCTCGACGTCGTATCGCCGCCGTCAGGATGCAGCACCTGGCCTGTCATGTAACTTGAATCCTTGCACGCGAGGAACAGGAACGACGGCGCCACCTCGCTCGGCTGGCCGGCGCGGCCCATCGGAGTATCCTTGCCGAAATCCTTGATCTTGTCGGGCTCCGACCCGCCGAAGGGATTGAGCGGAGTCCAGATCGGCCCGGGAGCGACCGCATTCACTCGAATGCCCTGCTTTACGAGGTTGAGGGCGAGCGAGCGTGTGAAGGCGGTGATTGCTCCTTTGGTGGCGCTATAGTCGAGCAAGTGGCTCGAGCCGGCGTACATCGTCTCCGAAGTGCAATTGATGATCGCCGCTCCCGGCCCAAGATGCGGCACGGCGGCCTGGGTCAGGTAGAACATGCCGAAGATGTTGGTCTGGAACGTGCGCTTAAGCTGATCCTCGGTGATGTCACGAATGTCCTCGTCGCTATGCTGTTCGCCGGCATTGTTGACGAGGATGTCGAGCCCGCCGAGCTCTTCGACTGTCTGTTTCACCGCGCGCTCGCAAAACGCCTTGTCCCCGATATCGCCTGCGATCGCGATGGCGCGGCGGCCCTCCGTCTCCACGATCTCCTTCGTCTTTGCGGCATCGTCGTGCTCGCAGAGGTACGAGATGGCGATGTCGGCGCCCTCGCGCGCGAACAAAGCGGCGACCGCGCGCCCGATGCCGCTGTCCGCGCCGGTGATCAAAGCGATCTTGCCGGTAAGGCGGCCTGATCCCGGATAGCGCGGCTGCCAATCCGGCTTGGGTTCGAGCTGGCTTTCGTGCCCGGGGAGCCGGTCTTCGTGGATCATTGGTTCCATGACGTCGGACATGACTTACTCCTTGGGGGCTACTCCCATGCCCTCCCGCTCGAACTCGACGGCCGTGGCCTGGTCTTCCCGTCCGGGCTTGACGTCTTTCTTCTGCACCCTGTTCTTCCGGTTACGGGCATTTCGGGCATTCTCGGCCATGGCCAGTCCCCTTCGCGTCTCAAAACCGACACCCGTCATGACCGGTTCCGGCATATGTCGCTGAAGCGACGCGGTTTGCGGCGCGCAATCGAGGCTCCTACCTAGGAGGCGTGGCGACGACGCAGACCAAACCGAGCGGCGGGTTCCGCGCCTTGTGGCGCTTCTTGCCCATGCTGTGGCCGAAGGGCGAAGTCGAATTGAAAGCGCGCGTGATTGCCGCACTGCTGCTGGTTCTCGCCGGCAAGGCGGCCGTGCTGCTGATGCCCTTCGCTTACAAGGCCGTGATCGATGGAATGAGCGGCCGGACCGCCACCTTCGGCGTGGTCGCCGGACTCGTCGCCGGTTATGCGACGGCGAGATTCGCCGGGGTCCTGTCCGACAATTTGCGCAACGCTCTGTTCGAGAAGGTCGGACAGAAGGCCGCGCGCCGCCTGGCCACGACGGTCTTCCGCCATGTTCACGACCTCAGCTTGCGCTTTCATCTGGAACGCCGCACCGGATCGCTGACCAAGATCGTCGAGCGTGGAACGAAGAGCATCGACATGATGCTCTATTTCCTCCTGTTCAACATTGCCCCGACGGTGATCGAGCTCGGCGCGATTTGCGCCATCTTCCTGGTGAAGTTCGGCGTGGGCCTGGTTGCGGCGACCCTTGTGATGGTCGTCATCTACATCGGCTTCACAAGGCTTGTGACCGATTGGCGGGCGCACCTTCAGCGGCAGATGAACGATGTCGACAACAAGGCGATCGGACGCGCGGTCGATTCGCTCCTGAACTACGAAACGGTGAAATATTTCGGCGCCGAGGACCGCGAGGCGAAGCGTTACGACGAGGCCGTGGGAGCCTTCACCCGCGCCGCCGTGCGCAACGAAGTCTCGCTCGCGTGGCTCAACATCGGCCAGGCATTCATCACCAATCTGATGATGGCCGGAGCGATGATCTTCACCGCCTGGGGCTGGAGCAGAGGCCGTTTCACCCCGGGCGACGTCGTGCTCGTCAATTCCCTCCTCATGCAGCTCTTCCGGCCGCTCGACATGCTCGGCTGGGTCTATCGCTCGATCCGCCAGGGATTGATCGACATGGAGGCCATGTGGGACCTGCTCGACACCCCGATGGAGATTACCGACAAGCCCGGCGCCGCGGCGTTGCACGTCACGAGCGGAGCGGTTCGTTTCGACAATGTCCGCTTCGGCTACGAGGCCGGGCGCGAGATCCTTCAGGGCCTCGACCTCGAAATTCCCGCAGGCACGAGCTGCGCAATCGTCGGTCCTTCTGGAGCCGGCAAATCGACGATCGCACGGCTGCTCTATCGTTTCTACGACCCGACGGCGGGGCGGATCCTGATCGACGGCCAGGATATCGCGGAGGTGCAGCAGAAGACGCTGCGCGCCGCGATCGGGATCGTTCCGCAGGACACGGTGCTGTTCAACGACACCATCGGCTACAACATCGGCTACGGGCGCGGCGATGCGGTCCAGCAAGACATTGAGGCCGCAGCGCGCGGAGCGGCGATCGAACGTTTCATCGACGCTCTGCCGGACCGCTACCAATCCATGGTCGGAGAGCGCGGGCTCAAGCTGTCGGGCGGAGAAAAGCAGCGCGTCGCAATCGCTCGAACCCTGGTCAAGAACCCGCCGATCCTGGTGCTTGATGAAGCCACCTCGGCGCTCGACAGCCGCACTGAGCAGGCGATCCAGGAAACGCTCGAAAGCGTCGCGAAGAGCCGGACGACGATCATGATCGCCCACCGCCTCTCGACAATCGTCAACGCGGATCTCGTGGTCGTGCTCGACCAGGGCCGAGTCGCTGAACGCGGAACGCACGACGAGCTTCTCGACAAGGGCGGGCTCTACGCCGACCTCTGGTACCGCCAGGCGGCCGAGCGGTTTGCCGAGGAAACCGCCGAGGCCGCGGAATAGCTTTCCTGCGAGGCTCGCGCGGGCTAGGCTGGCCGAGCTCGGGCCGCATAAGTCCAGTGAGTTTATGACCGACCCGCAGACCACCCTCAAACGGACCTTCGGATTCGACCGCTTCCGCGGTGCCCAGGAAGCGGTGATCGGCCGCGTGCTTTCCGGAAAGCACAGCCTCGCCGTGATGCCGACCGGCGCCGGCAAATCGCTTTGCTATCAACTGCCGGCCCTGGTCCGCGAGGGCACGGCGCTGGTGATTTCACCGCTTATCGCGCTGATGCATGACCAGGTCCGCAGCGCGGAGGCGTTCGGCATCCGGGCCGCCTCGCTCACCTCGGCTGACAGCGATCGCGAGCGCACGATCGATCGTTTCCGGAACGGCGAGCTCGACCTGCTTTACGTCGCCCCCGAACGGGCGACGCTCGAAGGCTTCCGCCGCCTCGTCGGCCCGGCCGACCTCGCGCTGATTGCAATCGACGAGGCGCATTGCGTCAGCGAATGGGGGCACGACTTCCGGCCCGACTATCGCAAGCTCAGGAGCCTTCTCGACGATCATCCCGCGGTGCCCCGCCTCGCGCTCACTGCCACGGCCGACGCCCGGACCCGCGCCGACATCCTCGGCCAGCTCGGAATCCCCGCCGACGGGCTGATCGTCGCCGGCTTCGACCGGCCCAACATCCGCTATCACGTCCGGCATCGCGAGCAGACCGGCAAGCAGATCCGCGAGCTGCTGGCAGTCCAGCCGGGCCCGGCGATCGTCTATACTCCGAGCCGCGACAAGGCGGAGAAGGTCGCGGAGGTTCTGGGTCGCAACGGCCGGCCCTCGCTACCTTATCATGCCGGGCTCGAGCCGCAGGTTCGCGCTCGCAACCAGGCGGCATTTGTCCATTCCGAGGAAATGGTGATCGCCGCGACCGTCGCTTTCGGGATGGGCATCGACAAGCCTGACGTGCGCCTCGTCGCGCACGCCGCGATCCCCAAGTCGATCGAAGCCTATTACCAGGAAACGGGCCGCGCCGGGCGCGATGGCGAACCGGCCGAAGCGTGGCTGTTCTGGGCGGCGCAGGATTTCGCTCTCGCCCGCCAGCGGATCGAGCAGGAGATCGAGCCCGAACGCCGCCCGGCCGAACGCGAACGATTGAATGCGCTCGCCGCGTTCGTCGAGACCCCCGGATGCCGTCGCGCGATCCTGCTGCGCCATTTCGGCGAGGACCCGCAAGAACGCTGCGGCAATTGCGACAACTGCCTCGACCCGCCCGCAACGATCGACGCGACCGAGGTTGCGCGCAAGCTTTTATCGGCGGCGTTCCGGACGGAAATGCGGTTCGGCGTCGGCCACCTCGCCGACGTGCTGGCGGGCAGCGAAACGGAAAAAGTACGGAACTTTGGGCATCACCTTCTGTCTGTCTTCGGAATCGCTTCGGAGGACGAGCTGGCGCTGGTACGACCGGTGGCGCGCGCGCTCATCGCTCGCGACGCTCTGCGCGCCGACGCCTATGGCGGCCTCAGCTTCGGACCCGGCGCGCGGCCCATCCTCAAGGGCGGAGAGCAGCTGACGATCGCCGTCCCTCCACCACGCAAGCGAGCCGCCCGAAGGCGCTTGGACGGCCCGGCCGATCCACTGTTCGAGGCGCTTCGAGAGGCAAGGCGCAAGCTCGCGGCAGAGGCTGGAGTTCCGCCCTACGTCATCTTCCATGATTCGACCCTGCGCGAAATCGCCGCAAGCAAACCGCGCAATCTCAATGACTTGAGCAAAGTGCAGGGAATCGGCGCGGTCAAGCTCGAGCGCTACGGAGAGGCAATGCTGGCCGCTCTTTCGACCAACGGTTGATATTCAGGCTTGCGTAAGGCGCCCGGCGGTTGGAGAGGCCCTTTCAAGCTTATCGACAGCTCGGGGAGAGACATGATCCGCAATATGCTTCTTGCGACCGCAGCGCTTGCGCTCGTCGCCACCGCGCCGGCGAATGCCGCCGCGCCGAAGAAATCGACAACCGCCTCAGCAACGCTGCCTTCGTCGAATCCGTTCGCCAAGCCGAGCACCCTGCCCTTCGGAACGCCCGATTTCTCCAGGATCAAGGACAGCGATTATCTTCCGGCGCTGCTCGCCGGAATGGCCGAGCAGAAGCGCGAAGTCCTGGCCATCGCCAACGATCCGGCTCCGCCGACCTTCAACAACACGCTCGTCACGCTCGAGCGCTCGGGCCTACTTCTGGAGCGCGCGAACCTCGCGTTCAGTGCGGTCAACGGCGCAAACACGAACGATACGCTCCAGGCGACGGACACCAAGACCGCGCCTTTGTTCGCGGCCCACAACGATTTCATCTTCCTGAACGCCAAGCTGTTCAATCGAGTGAAGTATCTGCACGATCATCAGGCCGGGCTGAATCTCAACCCCGAACAAGCGAAACTGCTCGACGTCTATTACAAGCAGTTCGTCCATGCCGGCGCCGAGCTTCCGGCACCCAAGCAGGCCGAATTGAAGGCGATGAACAAGCGCCTCAGCACCTTGCAGACCGCTTTCACCCAAAAGCTGCTCGCGGCCGCCAAGGCAGGCGCGCTGCATGTCGATGACGCATCGGCACTTGCGGGCCTGTCGCCGGAACAGATTGCGGCAGCCCAACAAGCGGCCAAGGACCGCAAGGTTTCCGGTTACGTGCTCCCGCTGCAGAACACGACCCAGCAGCCTGCGCTCGAATCGTTGACCAGCCATGACACACGCCAGAAACTCTTCGAGGCGAGCCTCAACCGGGCCGAGCATGACGACGCCAACGACACTCGGAACATCATCCGCGAGATCGCATCGCTGCGGGCAAAGAAAGCGGCTCTGTTCGGCTACACGAACTGGGCGGACTACACTTTGTACGACCAGATGGCGAAGGACCGGTCGACCGCGATCGGCTTCCTCGACCGCCTCGCCCCTGCGGTCTCGGCGAAACAGCGCCAGGAGGCCGCGGACATCCGTGCTCTGGCGAAGTCACAGGGCGCCACCTTCCAGGTCACGCCTGCCGACTGGAACTTCTACGCCGAACAGATCCGCAAGCAGCGTTATGCGATCGATAGCGACCAGCTGAAGCAATATTTCGAGTTCAACAAGGTGCTCGAAGACGGCGTATTCTATGCCGCCAACCAACTCTACGGACTGACCTTCAAGGAGCGGAAGGACATTCCGACCTGGAGTCCGGACATGCGGGTCTTCGACGTGACGGACGTCGACGGCAAACCGCTCGCGATCTTCATGATCGACCCGTGGAAGCGCGACAACAAGTCGGGCGGCGCATGGATGAGCAACCTTGTCCAGCAGTCATACCTGCGCGGTACCAAGCCCGTGATCTACAATGTCGAGAACTTCACCAAGCCGGCTCCGGGACAGCCGATGCTGATCAGCTTCGACGACGTGACGACAATGTTCCACGAGTTCGGCCACGCGCTTCACGGCATGTTCGCCTCGCAGACCTACCCGACCCTGCAGGGCACGAATGTAGCGCGCGACTTTGTCGAGTTCCCCTCGCAATTCAATGAGAATTGGGCGCTCGATCCGAAGATCCTGCCGCACTATGCCGTCAGCTCC
>JBKPKF010000216.1:0-13490 GCA_046730995.1 Pseudomonadota bacterium | reverse complement strand
AACGCGCGACCTTCGCGCAGCGCGCGGTCGGTTACGGCATTGCCGGCCTCAGGGTCGACGGCAATGATGCGCTCGCGGTTTACGCGGCGGTGAAATGGGCCGCGGAACGCGCGCGCTCGAACCTTGGCCCGACCCTCATTGAGTTCTTCACTTATCGCGCCGAAGGCCATTCGACTTCGGACGACCCAAGCGGATACCGCCCGACCAACGAGGCCAAACTCTGGCCGCTCGGCGACCCGATCGAGCGTCTAAAGGCGCATCTCCTGGCGATCGGCGAATGGGATGAGGATCGCCATAACGCGATGACCGCCGAATGCGATGCCGCGGTCCGGGCAGCGCAGAAGGAGTCCGAGAAGCTCGGAATCCTGCCCCAGCAAGGGAAGGAAAACGTCGGGTCCATGTTCGACGACGTTTATGCCGAGGTCCCGTGGCACATCGCCGAGCAGCGCGATCAGGCTCTGTCGGAAGGCCGCGACTGATGCCGACAATGAACATGATCCAGGCGCTGAACGACGCCCATAAGGTCGCCATGCGCAAGGACGAGGACATCGTCGTGTTCGGCGAGGACGCGGGCTATTTCGGCGGCGTCTTCCGGGTCACCGAAGGGCTGCAGAAGGAATTCGGCAAGACCCGCGTGTTCGATGCTCCGATCAGTGAGGGTGGCATCGTCGCGACGGCGGTCGGAATGGCCTGTTACGGGCTAAAACCCCTCATCGAAATCCAGTTCGCCGATTACATCTATCCAGGCTACGACCAGATCGTCAGCGAGGTCGCGAAGATCCGTTACCGGACTGCCGCTGAGTGGACGATGCCGATGGTGATCCGCACCCCATATGGCGGCGGCATCTTCGGCGGGCAGACCCACAGCCAGTCGCCGGAATCTTTATTCACCCACATCGCTGGGCTGAAGGTCGTCATCCCCTCAACTCCGTTCGACGCCAAGGGCCTGCTGATCGCCGCGATCGAGGACCCCGATCCGGTCGTCTTCTTCGAGCCCAAGCGCATCTATAACGGCCCGTTCGATGGCCACCACGACCGGCCGGTGAAGCCTTGGTCCAAGCATCCGGCGAGCGAGGTTCCCGAGGGGCATTATGCCGTTCCGCTGGGCAAGGCGGCCGTGGTCCGCGAGGGCTCCGACCTCACAGTCCTCGCTTATGGCACCATGGTGCACGTGGCGCTTGCGGCGGTCGAGGAACGCGGCATCGATGCGGAAGTCATCGACCTTCGCACTCTCGTCCCGCTCGACGTCGAGACTATCGAGCAATCGGTTGAGAAGACCGGCCGCTGCCTGATTGCCCAGGAGGCACCACGCACATCTGGTTTTGCCGCTGAGCTCAGCGCGCTCGTGCAGGAACGATGCTTCTATCACCTGGAAGCGCCCGTCGAGCGCGTCACCGGCTGGGACACGCCCTACCCTCACGCCTATGAATGGGCTTATTTTCCCGGCCCGAAGCGCATGAACAAAGCGCTAGAAAAGGTCATGGCAGATTGATGGCCAGATACGAATTCAAGCTGCCCGACATTGGCGAGGGCATTGCCGAGGCCGAGATCGTCGCTTGGCACGTAAAGGTCGGCGATACGATCGCCGAGGACCAGCAAATCGCCGACATGATGACCGACAAGGCGACCGTCGAGATGGAAAGCCCAGTCGCGGGCAAGGTGGTCGAGCTTGCGGGCGAGGTCGGCGACCAGATTCCCATTGGCTCCGTGCTTGCGGTCATCGAGACCGAGGGTGCTGCCGCGGCGGAGGAACCTGCGCCCGTTGAGAGTGTGAAAGAGAGGCCCCTCGCCGATGGCGCCGTCGAGCCCAATCCGGAGCAGGAGGAGGAGCTTCCGGTCACTGCTCTTGAAGAAAAACCCGCCAAGCCCGCGCCGTTACCGCGCGTGGAACCTGAAGTCGCCGACAAGGAACCGGCGCACGCCCACGTTCTCGCCTCGCCCGCCGTCCGCGCCCGTGCCCGCGACCTCGGCATCGACCTCGCCCAGGTGAAGACGGCATCGGACCGAATCCGCCACTCCGATCTCGACGCTTACCTGCTCTACAGCGGTGGCACGGTGGCGGCCCGAGGCAGCGCCGCGCCGCGCAAGGACGAGACGATCAAGGTGGTCGGTCTCCGCCGCAAGATCGCCGAGAATATGCAGGAGGCGAAGCGCCGGATCCCGCATTTCACCCTGGTCGAGGAGTTCGACGTCACCGCGCTCGAGGACACGCGCGCGATGATGAACCGCGACCGCGGCTCCAATCCCAAGCTGACGCTGCTCCCCTTTCTGATTACGGGGATGGCCCGCGCGCTGCCCGAATGGCCGATGCTGAATGCCACCTACGACGACGATGCCAACGTCATCACTCGCCACGGCGCTCTCAACCTCGGAATGGCGACGCAGACCCCCAACGGGCTGATGGTGCCGGTGATCCGCGACGCGCAGAACCTGAGCGTCTGGCAACTCGCGGCCGAAATCCTGCGCCTCGCCGAAGCCGCGCGCTCAGGCAAAGCCGCTCGCGAGGAGCTGAGCGGGTCAAGCATCACCTTGTCGTCGCTTGGCCCGATGGGCGGAGTCACCTCAACCCCGGTCATCAACCGCCCGGAAGTCGCGATCATCGCGGTCAACAAGGTCGAGGATAAGGTCGTCGTCGTCGATGGTGAGATCGAGATCCGCAAGCGCATGAACCTATCGCTGTCCTGCGATCATCGCGTCGTCGACGGCTGGGACGCAGCCAGCTTCATGCAGGCGCTCAAAGGCTATATCGAAAACCCGCTACGCCTTCTGAGCTAAGGTAAGAGCCCCCGCGCCGGTGGGAGGGGAAACACCGGGCGAGGGCTTATTGGCGGCGGCCAGGGAGCGCGGGGCCGCCGCCTTGAAAACTAGGCGGCCAGCCGGACCGTCTCGCCCAGCGCCTGGCTGAGCGATGTCTCGCGCTGATCGGGGCTGACGCTGAGGCCGTCGGCGACCACGAACTCGGGCTCGATTCCGATGAAATTGAAAATGCCCCGGAGATAGGTTTCGAGATGCTCGAGGGCGGACGCGGGCGACCCCTGGTCGTAGAAGCCCCCGCGCGCGAGCGCGATGACCACGCGCTTGCCGCTGGCGAGCCCCTCGGGCCCGTTTTCGGTGTAGCGGAAGGTCCGGCCGGCGATCACCACCCGATCGATCCAGGCCTTGAGCTGGGTCGGCAGCGTAAAATTGTACATCGGAGCGCCGATAACTACCGTGTCGGCGGCAAGGAACTCGTCGAGCAGCGAAGTGTCGGCAAACGAGTCGAGCGTCAGATGCGGGAGCGGGCTCGCGGCAAGATCGCGATAGACGACTTCCTCACCCCATTGCGCGGCTTTGAGCTGATCGACGATCTTCGCGCTGATCGCGCGGCTGGCGCTGTTTGGGCCGTTGATGCTGGAGTCGATATGCAGGATGGTCACTAATGCCTCCTAAGTATTGATTTGTTACTGAGGCACGCTAAATAACCATCATCGAATCGCCCGCAAGAACGCACTTTTTTGTGGCTCGCGCACAAATTTGTGGGACAGGAACAGCAAGGGAACCGGCCATGAAAGACCCCAGCAATCCGGTCTGCAGGACCATCAGCACTCTTCTGTCGCGGATCGGCGACAAATGGACCGTGCTCGTCGTCCAGACCCTGGGCGACGGCTCGAGACGGTTCAACGAGCTCAGGCGAGAAATCCCGAGCGTCTCGCAGCGCATGCTCACGCTGACGCTGCGCAATCTCGAGCGTGACGGTATCGTAAGCCGCACCGTAACGCCGACCATTCCGCCGCGCGTCGATTATGAGCTGACAGAACTGGGCCACTCGTTGCAAAAACCGATCTGCGGGCTTGCCACCTGGGCGATGAACAACGTGGAGGCGATCCACGAAGCGCAATCGCGCTTCGATGCCGAACACGACAAGGCCGAAGCCGCGTGAGCACGGCGCCGGCCGCTGCTACGATTGAGACCTTGCTCTCGCAGGGTGACGATTATGCAGCGAGAAAGGATGTTCGGGCGGCGACCAGCTACTATCAAGCCGCGCTGAAGGGCGCGGCGCAGCAGGGCACCGCGATCGACTTTGCGACACGCTCTCGGCTCAATGCTGCTGCCGGTTACGTCCGGGAGAGCCTCGAAGCCTATACGAAGGCGCTGAACTCGGTCGTAGCCGATCGGCCTGATCACCCCGATCGGATCGACCGTTTGCGGCATGCCGTCGACATTATGACCGGGAAACGCGAGCTCTTCCTGCAAGGTCCGAGCGCCTTCTATTTCCCGTATCTCGCCAACCGGCAGTTCTTCGAGCGCGAGGAATTCGACTGGGTACCAGCCCTCGAGGCGGAGACTCCCGCAATCAAGTCCGAACTTCAGGGCCTGCTCGCCGAGGGCGCGGACTTCCAGCCCTATATGGAGGACGATCCCCACCGGCCGAGGCGCGAATTCTACGGACTTCATGACAACCCGAGCTGGACCGCGCTCTATCTTTGGCGCGAAGGCCGGAGGGTCGAGGAGAATGCTTCCCGCTGCCCGCGGACCATGGCGGCGCTCGACAAAATTCCGATGACCCGCATCGGAGCGAGAACGCCGTCGGTGCTTTTCTCACGACTCACTCCCGGCGCGCACATTCCGGCCCACCGCGGGATGCTCAACTGCCGGCTCATTGCCCATCTGCCTTTGATCGTTCCCCACGGCTGCTGGCTGCGGGTCGGCAATGAAACCCGGCAGTGGGAGGAAGGCAAATTGCTTATTTTCGACGACAGCTTCGAACATGAGGCGAAAAACGACAGCGGCGAGACGCGAATCATTCTGCTGTTCGATCTCTGGCGGCCCGAGCTCAGCGATGACGAAAAGGCGGGCATTTCCGACATCTTTGACACGATCGACCGGTTTACGACTATTTCGGACGTCTGAGACTGGGGCTAGAGCTGCCCGATGCTGAAGCCCGTCACGACTGACATCGAATCGCTCAGGATATTGGATGAGCGGCTGCGCTGGCTGTCGGCCTGGACCATTCATCATGCCAACCACATCCGGCATAGCGATGACGGGCTGAAGGTCGGCGGCCACCAGGCGAGCTGCGCCTCGATGACGGCGATCATGGCCGCGCTCTACTTTCATGCGCTTGGTCCGAACGACCGCGTCGCCGTCAAGCCGCACGCAGGCCCGGTGCTCCATGCGATCCATTACCTGCTCGGCTCGCAGTCGCGCGAGGCGCTCGAAAATTTCCGCGGCCTGGGTGGAGTGCAATCCTATCCGAGCCGGACGAAGGACAAGATTCCGGTCGACTTTTCGACCGGCTCCGTCGGCCTCGGGGTCGCGATCACTCTCTTCGCCAGCCTGGTCCAGGATTATCTGACCGCTCACGGTCGGATGCGGGAAGAGGACCGCGGCCGCTTCGTCGCGCTGATCGGAGACGCCGAACTCGATGAGGGCAATATCTACGAAGCGATCATCGAGGGCGCGAAGCACGACGTCCGCAACCTGTGGTGGATTGTCGATTACAATCGCCAGAGCCTCGATGCGACGAGCGCGGACCGCATGTTCGAGCGGTTCGACGAGATCTTCCGAAGCTGCGGCTGGCGCATCGTGGAATTACGTTACGGCACGAGGCTAAGGGCCGCCCTCGAGGCAAATCCAAAGTTGAAGGCCTGGTTCGAGCGGCTGTCCAATGCGCAGCTCTCGGCGCTCCACTACCAGGGCGGCGCGGCATGGCGATCACGGATAGAAATCGGGGTCGGCAAGTCTGCGGCGGCCTTCCTGAAACAGCATGACGACGCGGCGCTCGCCTCGCTGTTCACCGACCTTGGCGGCCACTGCATGGAATCTTTGGTCGACGCTTTCGACGGCGCCGATGACGACGTCCCGACTTTGTTTATCGCCTGGACGATCAAGGGTTACGGCCTGCCGTTCGCCGGCCACAAGGACAATCATGCGGGCCTGATGAATCCCACCCAAATGGCGGCATTGCGCGAAGCCATGGGAGTCCGCGAAGGCCACGAATGGGAACCGCTTGAAAGCGTCGGCGACAATTCGCGCCCCGGGGCCGAGGCCCTTTTGGAGCGGAGTCGGATCGCTCGCGAGAAACGAAGCCGCAGCTTCGGTACGGTCGCCGTTCCGCCGATTCCTGCGCCCGCCGGTGAAGAACAATCGACCCAGGCCGCGTTCGGCCGGATCCTCCTCGACTTGTCCAAGGCCGGCGGCGAATTGGCCGATCGCATTGTGACGACGTCGCCCGACGTGACGGTTTCGACCAACCTTGGAGCATGGGTCAACCAGCGCGGGCTATTCCGGCGGGCCGCGATACCCGATATTTTTGCCGAAGAAAAAATTGCTTCTGCACAAAAATGGTCTGCTACAAACAAAGGGCAACATCTCGAACTTGGAATCGCGGAATCCAATCTTTTCCTGATGTTGGCGGCGGGCGGCCTGTCCGGAGACCTGTTCGGCGAGCGGCTGTTTCCAATCGGAACGCTTTACGACCCCTTCATCGCACGCGGCCTCGATGCGCTGAATTATGCCTGTTACCAGGATGCGCGCTTCCTGCTCGTCGCGACCCCCAGCGGCATCACGCTCGGCCCCGAAGGCGGCGCGCACCAATCGATCAACCCGCCGCTAATCGCGCTCGGACAGCCGGGCCTGCGCCATTATGAGCCGGCGTTCGCCGACGAGCTCGCGGCCATGATGGAAGAAGCGTTCAGGTTGATCGACGATCCCGCCGGTGAAAGCACTTATCTCCGACTGTCGACCCGAAGCATCAACCAGGTCGAACGGACTGACGACAGCTGGCGCGAGGGAGCGCTCGCCGGCGGCTATTGGCTGCGCGAGCCGGGCCCGAATGCTGAAGCGGCGATCGTCGCGATGGGCGCGGTCATGCCGGAAGCTATCGCGGCCTGGGAGGAGCTTCGCGGCGATATTCCGGATCTCGGACTGCTCGCGGTCACCTCGCCCGATTTGCTCCATCGCGGCTGGACGGCCGCGCAGGCCGCGCGGTGGGGCGGCGAGCGCAAGCCGTGCCACGTCGAACAGCTCCTGTCGCGTCTCGCACCCGAGTCCGGCCTCGTCACCCTCGCCGACGCCGCTCCCGCTTCGTTGTCCTGGCTCGGCGGGGTGCTCGGCCAGCGCGTCGCTCCGCTTGGGGTCGAAAAGTTCGGCCAGACCGGCAGCCTCGCCGATCTTTACGCGACCTACCGTCTCGACGGCGACGCGATCACCGAGGCGGCCGCGGAAATTTTGCTTCCATTTCGGATATAAAATCCTTTGTTTACGGGTCGTTGACTATGCCCTCACTAAGCGAGGGACGGACTTGAAACCAGATTTCTATCTTGGCGCGCCCGCCCACCTGCGACAGTCGCGTTGCGACGCGATCCAGGCGCAATATCGTGCGCAGGCGCAAGAGCGCTCGTCAACGGCCAGCGCCCCGGAGCGCCGCTCGATCCGGCGCGATCCACCACCACGGCCGGCCGCACTCATCCCGACGCATGATCCTTTGCAGCTCCGGCTCGCCGAGGAGTTGGAATATGTCCGGCGAATGCTCGACCAGATGGGCGATATCTTGTCGGCCGATCCATTGGTCGTCAGCCGGCATATGACGTCGCTTCAGACCGTCGACATTGCCGGGCAAATTCTTGGCCATGTCGCGAATGTGACTCGATCGAGCGATCCGGTCGACGCCGTCGAGCGTATTGGGATGTGCGAACTCAAGTCCCGACTCACCCGCCGCAAAATCGACTGACTTTGCTTTGCCGGACGGCCGCACTAGAGCGGCTCAATGCCAGGGCGCTATTTCGAAGAGTGGCAGGTGGGTGACAAGGTCGCCCATGCGATTACCCGCACGGTCACCGAGACCGACAATATCCTTATCACGACGCTCACTCACAATCCGCAGCCGCTCCATCTCGACTATGAAGCGGCGGCCAAGACCGAGTTTGGCAAACCGCTCGTCAACAGCTGTTTCACGTTCAGCCTGCTGATTGGAATCAGCGTCCACGACACGACGCTTGGCACGCTCGTCGCCAATCTCGGGTACGATAAGGTCATCTTCCCGAACCCGGTGTTCGCCGGCGATACTCTGCGCTGCGAAAGCGAATGCATCGACCTGCGCGAAAGTAAGTCGCGACCGAACGCGGGGATCGTCACCTGGGCGCTGCGCGCCTTCAACCAGCGTGATGAGCTGGTGTGCGAATGCACGCGCACTGCGCTTCTCCAGAAAAAACTATGAGCGAGGCTCGCAGCTGGCTGTTCGTGCCGGCGGACAGCGAGAAGAAGATCGGCAAGGGGCTGGAAAGCGATGCCGATGCGATCATCTTCGATCTCGAAGACAGCGTCGTCCCTCAGCAGAAAGCCGCAGCGCGAGACCTCCTCAAAGGGCTTCCTCGTCGCTCGAGCGGCCCCCAATGGTGGGTTCGGATCAACCCGCTCGGGTCGGAGTTTCTCAAGGACGATCTCGAGTTGCTCGGCATCGCCGACATCCACGGCATCGTGCTTCCCAAAGCCGAGAGCGGAGCCGACGTCATCGAGCTCTCGCACCGCACGGGCACCATCCCGGTGCATGCGATCGTCACCGAGACGGCGGCGAGCTTGTTCGGCGTCCTCTCTTATCGCGACCCGGCCCTGCCGCTGGCCGCGATGAGCTGGGGTGCCGAGGATCTCTCCGCCGCACTAGGCGCTGCGTCCAAATATGATGCGGACGGGGCTCTGAGCTTCACCTATCGGCTGGCGCGTTCGCTGTGCCTTGCCGGAGCGGTTGCCGCGGGTGTGCAGCCGGTTGACGGAGTTTTTGCCGACTTTCGCGACGATGACGGCCTGAAGCACGAAGCCGAGGCCGCGGCTCGCGAAGGCTTCACCGGCAAGCTAGCGATCCACCCGGCGCAAGTGCCGATCATCAATGCGGCTTTCACCCCCTCTGGCGACGATGTTCGGCACGCAGAAGAGATCGTCGCGGCATTCGAGGCACATCCCGACGCGGGAGTGTTGAGCGTCGACGGCAAAATGGTCGATCGCCCGCATCTGATACAGGCACAAAGGATTATCGAACGGGCCAGATAGGAGGCCGACATGGCAACGACGGCAGAACCGAACCCAACGAACATTCAGGAAGCCACCGGCGAACCGACGCCGGCGAAGGGCTGGGGTACCGACGCTCCGGATCAACCATTACGGCTGATGGAATTTGAGCGACGGGCGCTCCGTCCTGACGACGTTGCGATCAAGATCACTTACGCCGGCATCTGCCATTCGGACCTGCATACGGTCCGCGGAGACTGGGGTGGAACCGTTTATCCCTCTATCCCCGGCCACGAGATCGTCGGCCGCGTGACAGCGATCGGCAGCGAAGTGACGCGTCACCGGGTCGGCGATACTGTCGCCGTCGGCTGCATGGTCGACAGCTGCATGGCTTGCGACCAATGCCTGGCGGGATGGGAAGTCTTCTGCCGCGAAGGGTGCACCCAGACTTACAACAGCCCGGATCGACACACCGGCGAGAACACCAAGGGCGGATACACCGATCATATCGTCGTGCGCGATCATTTCGTGCTGAAGGTCCCGGACGGCATGGACGAATCGCGGGTCGCGCCGTTGCTCTGCGCCGGGATCACGACCTATTCCCCGCTTCGCCAGTACAAGGTCGGACAAGGAACCAACGTCGGGGTCATCGGGCTTGGTGGACTCGGGCACATGGGCGTGAAGATCGCGGCCGCCATGGGGGCGCACGTCACCATGATCACCACCACGCCGTCCAAGGGCGATGACGCGCGCGAGCTTGGGGCCGATGACGTGATCATCTCCACCGATCCAAAACAACTGGAGGAAGCGTCGACGCGCTTCGATTTCATTCTCAACACGATTCCAGTCAGCCACGAAATCGATGGATATCTCCAATTGCTCGGCCGCTCCGGGCGAATGGTCATCGTCGGTGCGCTGAACGAGATGCCGGGGTTCGCTGGCCGAAACCTCATCTGGTGGAACCGCGCGGTCGGAGGCTCGGCGATCGGCGGCATTCCGGAGACTCAGGAGATGCTGGACTTTTGCGCTGCCAAGGGAATTTATCCCGATGTCGAATTCATCAGCATGAACCAGGTGAATGAAGCGTATGAGCGGCTGCTAAAGAATGACGTCCGCTATCGCTTCGTGATCGACATGGCGCGAGGGCTGTGAGCGAAACGATCCATCCGGTCCCCCACGGCTTTGACGCGCGGATCGGCCCGCGCGAACTTGCCGAGCTCAACGATCTCGCCGATTCCGACCCCGATCGTTTCTGGCTCGACCAGGCGAAGCGGCTGACGTGGAACAAGGCGCCGACGAAAGCGGGCGACTGGTCGTTCGACGAGGCCACGTTCGGCATCAAATGGTTCGCCGACGGCGAGATCAATCTGTCCGTCAACTGCCTCGACCGGCATCTCGCCGAGCATGGCGATCGAACAGCGCTGATCTTTGAGCCCGACGAGCCCGGAACTGGACATGCCTGGACCTACCGCGATCTCTACGAAGAGACCTGCCGCTTCGCGAACCTGCTGAAATCACGTGATATTAAGCGCGGCGACCGGGTGATGATCTACATGCCGATGATCCCCGAGGCGGCGGCCGCGATGCTCGCTTGCGCGCGCATAGGCGCCATTCATTCGGTCGTGTTCGGCGGCTTCTCCCCCGAAAGCCTGCACGGCCGGATCGTCGACTGCCACGCCTCGGCGGTCATCACGGCCGATGAAGGTGTCCGTGGCGGCAAGAAAATCCCGCTGAAGCGCAACGTCGATACTGCGCTCGAGCAGCGCGACGTGCCGACCGTGATCGTGGTCACCCGCACCGGCGCCGACGTTCCGATGAAGGACGGGCGGGACATTTCTTATTCCACCGTCCGCGACAGCCTGGCGACGGATTGCGAACCCGAAGTGATGAACGCGGAGGATCCGTTGTTCATCCTTTACACCTCGGGCTCGACCGGAAAGCCCAAGGGCGTCGTCCATACCACCGGCGGCTATGCGCTGTGGGCTGCGGCGACCTTCGACTGGGTGTTCGACTATCGGCCTGACGACATCTTCTGGTGCACCGCCGATATCGGCTGGATCACGGGCCACTCCTATGTCGTCTACGGGCCCCTGATGAACCGCGCGACCAGCGTGATGTTCGATGGAGCTCCCAATTACCCGGACTTCGGGCGTTTCTGGGAGACGGTCGACCGGCTGGCAGTCACTATCTTCTATACTGCCCCGACTGCAATCCGCGCCCTGATGCGCGAAGGCGACGAGCCGGTGAAGCGCCATTCCCGCAAGTCGCTGCGCCTGCTGGGGACGGTCGGCGAGCCGATCAACCCCGAAGCGTGGGAATGGTATTGGCGCGTGGTCGGCGACGGCCGCTGTCCGGTCGTCGACACCTGGTGGCAGACTGAGACGGGCGGAATCCTCATATCCCCCTTCCCCGGTGCGACCGAAATGAAACCGGGAAGCGCGACAAAGCCGCTACCCGGGGTGAAACCGCTGCTCGTCGACGCCAACCATCAGGTGCTTGAAGGGCCCGCTAGCGGCAACCTCTGCATTTCCGAGTCCTGGCCGGGGCAGATGCGCACGGTCTGGGGCGATCACGAGCGCTTCTTCCAGACCTATTTCACGGCCTACCCGGGGCTTTATTTCACCGGTGACGGCTGCCGCCGCGACGCCGACGGCTATTATTGGATCACTGGCCGCGTCGATGATGTGATCAATGTTTCCGGCCATCGGATCGGTACCGCGGAGGTCGAGAGCGCGCTCGTCGCCCATCCCAAGGTCGCCGAAGCCGCAGTCGTCGGCTTTCCGCACGACATCAAGGGCCAGGCGATTTACGCCTTCGTGACGCTGAACGCCGGCGAAGAGGGCTCGGACGAGCTTCGCAAAGAACTCAACCAGGAAGTCCGAAAGGAAATCGGCGCACTGGCGGCGCCGGAGAAGATCCACTTCACCCCCGCGCTTCCCAAGACGCGATCGGGCAAGATCATGCGGCGGATCCTGCGCAAGATCGCCGAAGGCGCGAACGAAGGCTTTGGCGACACGTCGACGCTCGCGGACCCAGGCGTTGTCGATGCTTTGCTCGCCGGACGGCAATGACCCTCGCCGCCGCGGTCGCCATCACGCTCGCAGGTGCAGCCGGGCCAGCGCCGACCCTCGACATGACCGCCTTCTTCACCGGCCGCACGCACGCAGAGAATGTCCTCAAGATCGTTTTCAAGCAACCTGGGCGGCTCATCGTCGATAGTATTGGTGGCAAGGGCGATCGCGGCGACTTCGTCCTCATCGACACCGTTCGCGAAGAGGGTAAGCCGGTCCGGACACGCAAATGGGTGATGCGTCCCGCCGGGCCAAACAGGTTTACCGGAAGCCTCAGCGATGCGACGGGCCCCGTGGAGGTCGTGGTCAACGGCAACCAAGCCACGATCCGCTATACGATGAAAGGCGGCCTGAGGGTGGTTCAGCAGGTCCGGCTGCTGGGTGACGGTCGTTCGCTTTCCAACCGCGTCGTCGTTCGCAAATTCGGTCTCAAGTTCGCCAGCGTCGAGGGCACCATCCGCAAGCTGGACTGATGAGCGGGCGCTGCTATCCCTCGACTTAAGGGGAGAACGCGATGGCGAGCGTAGCCAGACCACACCACCAAAAGCCCTGGTCGATGGCCCGCGTCGTCATCGCCTCGTCCGCGGGCACCGCGTTCGAATGGTACGACTTCTTCATCTTCGGCAGCCTCGCGCCGGTCATCTCCAAGGTCTTTTTCGCCGGGCTGGACCCGACCCCCGCATTGATCGCCGCGCTCGCGCTGTTCGCCGCCGGCTTTGCGTTCCGCCCGCTGGGTGCACTCATCTTCGGAGTGATCGGCGACCGACTCGGCCGCAAGGGCGCCTTCCTGATCACGGTCAGCCTGATGGGCGGAGCGACCTTCCTGATCGGCTTCCTTCCGACCTATGCGCAGGCTGGCTCGCTGGGGCCCACCCTCCTGATCCTCCTTCGAATCCTCCAGGGAATCGCGCTCGGCGGCGAATATGGCGGAGCAGCCATCTACGTCGCGGAGCATGCGGCAAACGACAAGCGGGGCAGCGCAACAGGCTGGATCCAGTCGTCGGCCTCGTTCGGGCTTCTCGCGGCGCTTCTGGTCATTGTCGCGACCCGCACGTCCCTTGGCGAAGACGCGTTCGGCACCTGGGGTTGGCGAATTCCATTCCTCGTCTCGGTCGTGCTGCTCGCAATCTCGGTCTGGATGCGCGCAAAGCTCGCCGAGAGCCCGGCATTTGCGAAGCTGCAGGAGGAAGGCGAAGTCACCAAAGCGCCGCTCCGCGAAGCCTTCGCCAACCGTGAGAACCTGAAGCGCGTGCTGATCGCCTTCTTCGGCATCATGTGCGCCCAAGGTGCAGTCTGGTACTTCACCTTCTTCTATATGCAGGTGTTCCTCGAAAAGTCGCTCGGACTTCCCGGGCAGACCAAGGACCTGCTCCTGATCGTGATGACGGTCGTCAGCGCTCCGCTCTACGTCTATTTCGGCTGGCTCAGCGACCGCGT
>JBKPKF010000215.1:0-2647 GCA_046730995.1 Pseudomonadota bacterium | reverse complement strand
GGCAAGGACTCCGAGCTGTCTCACCGGCCAAGCATCCCATCCGGTTTGACGACCCGGTCGAAGGTCGCCTCGTCCACCAGGCCGAGTTCGATGCCGGCTTCTTTCAGCGTCTTGCCGGTTTTATGCGCGTGCTTGGCGATTGCTGCCGCATTGTCATAGCCGATCTCCGGCGCGAGCGCGGTCACCAGCATCAGCGAGCGGTTCATGAGCTCGGCGATGCGCGCCTCGTCGGGCTCGGCGCCGTCCAGCATGCGCTCGGTGAAGCTTTCCATGCCGATGGCGAGCAGGTTGATCGAGCGGATCACGTTCGCGCCGATCAGCGGCTTGAACACGTTCAGCTCCATATGGCCCTGCATCCCGCCGACGGTCACCGCGACATGGTTTCCCATCACCTGCGCCGCGACCATGGTCAGCATCTCCGCCTGCGTCGGGTTGACCTTGCCGGGCATGATCGAGCTTCCCGGCTCATTCTCGGGAAGCTTGAGTTCGCCGAGACCGCAGCGCGGGCCCGAGCCCAGCAGCCTGATGTCGTTCGCGATCTTGGTGAGAGCGGTGGCGATGACGTTGAGCACGCCCGACAGTTCGACCAACGTGTCATGCGCGGCCAGTTCGGCGAATTTGTTCGGGGCGGACGTGAATTGCAGCTGCGTCAGCCGCGACACCTCTTTTGCGAATTCCTCGGCGAAGCCCTTCGGGGCGTTGAGGCCGGTGCCCACCGCGGTGCCGCCCTGCGCCAATCGGCTTAGCCTCGGAACCACGCCCTCGACTCGAGCCACGCAATCTTCGATCTGTGCCGCATAGCCCGAAAATTCCTGGCCGAGTGTCAGCGGGGTCGCGTCCTGAAGATGGGTCCGGCCGATCTTGACGATCGAATCCCAGCGCTGCGCCTGATCCGAAAGGCGCGCATGCATGGCCTTGAGCGCTGGAAGCAGGCGGCGATGAACCGATCGCATCGCCGCGATGTGCATCGCCGTCGGGAAGCTGTCGTTCGACGATTGGCTCTTGTTGACGTGGTCGTTGGGATGGACCGGCGATTTGCCGCCGCGCTTGCCGGCCAGGATTTCGTTCGCGCGCCCGGCGATGACCTCATTGGCGTTCATGTTCGACTGGGTGCCCGATCCGGTCTGCCAGATGACGAGCGGGAATTGGCTGTCCAGGTCGCCTCGCGCGACCTCGGCGGCGGCCTGCTGGATGGTTTCGGCAAGGTTGGGATCGAGCCCCCCGATCCGGGCGTTCACCCGCGCCGCGGCCTGCTTGATGAAGCCCAAGGCGTGGATGATCTCGAGCGGCATCTGCTCGCGTGGCCCGAAGGGGAAATTCCCGATCGACCGCTCTGTCTGCGCTCCCCAATAGGCGTCCGCCGGGACCTCAATCGGGCCGAAGCTGTCGGTCTCGGTACGGGTGCTGGCCAAATTCTTCCTCCGTCATCCCGGCCTTGAGCCGGGATCCGCTTCTTCTTGGACCCGGCGCTAGAAGGAAGTCGGATGCCGGATCAAGTCCGGCATGACGCATGCCCTACTTCTTCCTTGTAAAATCCACGTTCACGACGTTCGACCCATCGTCTTCCTTCTCGCCCTTTTTAGCCTTTTCGGGCTTCACCGCCGTAGGCGCATCATTCTCGGCCGCCTCATGTTCCTCGCGCGGTTCCTCTTCGGCGCTGGCATGGAAGGTGAGCGCGAATTCCACCGCCGGATCGTGGAATTGGGTGACTGCGGCAAAGGGCACGTGAAGCGTGGCCGGCACTCCCCCGAACGACAGGCCGACCGAAAAAGCGTCGTCCTCGACCTTCAGGTCCCAGAAGCGGTGTTGGATGACGATCGTCATCTCGTCTGGAAAGCGTTCGATCAGATGCTTGGGGATCGCTACGCCCGGAGCGCGAGTCTTGAAGGTGATATAGAAATGATGTTCGCCCGGAAGACCGCCCGATTGCTCGACTTCTCCGAGTACCCGGCCGACCACTGCCCGAAGCGCATCCTGAACGATCTCGTCGTACGGAATCAGGCTTTCGGGCGGCTCGTCGCTCATCGGCTCTCGTGGTAGCGGGCAGGGAAGCTTGGTCAAGCGGAGTCGTTCTGATGCCCATCGATCCGACCCAACCCTATGATGAGAACAACATCTTCGCCCGAATCCTTCGCGGCGAACTGCCGTCGAAGACGATTTATGAGGATGAGCACGTCCTCGCCTTCCGCGACATCAACCCGCTCGCCCCGGCCCACATCCTGGTCATTCCGAAGGGGCCCTATGTGAGCTGGGACGATTTTTCCGCGAAAGCCTCGGACTCGGAGATTACCGGCTTCGTCCGCGCGGTCGGGAAGATTGCGCGCGAGGAAGGGCTGGTCGCCCAGGGCTACCGCATTCTCGCCAACGTCGGGTTGAACTCGGGCCAGGAAGTTCCGCACCTACATGCGCACATCTTCGGCGGGCGCCCGCTTGGGCCGATGTTGGCGAGATAGGCGTTTGCAGAATGAGGGATTGCCCTGACCGCCTCAGCCGTTAGGTTCGCGCCCGAGGCAGATCATCTGAGGGGAGTTTCGATGGCCACAGCAGCACCGCGGACCGGGGGCATTGGCCGCATCAAGCCATTGGACTCGATCCTGGCGACAGCGGAAAAGAAGGCGCTCAAGCGCTCGCTCGGCGCATTCCAGCT
>JBKPKF010000214.1:0-4071 GCA_046730995.1 Pseudomonadota bacterium | reverse complement strand
GCTTTCCCAAGGCTACGCAGCGCTACATTCGCCGGTCGCTCGACGTAGCGTACGGCCGCCGCGACCCGATCGAATGCTGGGCCCGCGACGAAGGCGAAGCCGCCTCGATCCGCGCCCAGGCCCGTCTCTACAAGCAGCTTGATCACCTGCGCCTGCAGGTGCCGGACGACAGCGGGCTGGACATGATCGAGCCGTTCATTGGCATGCTGATCACATTAAGTGCATTCGACCTCGGCCAGGCTCGCCTGCCCAATTTCGCCGCCTATCGCTTTCTTTACGAGCGCCTGATCGGCGCGTCATCGCGACCGTGGCTGCCGTCCGCCTTCTGCTCGGCAGCGGCGCTTCCGCACCTTCACCCGGATCGCCGCCGGACGCTGCTCCAGTCGATCAGTGAGAGCGCAGCGACCGCGCCGGGCTGGTCGAGCCGCGAGCCCGTGTTCTGGCCGGAGTGGGTCGAGAAGGTCGACATCCAGCACGCGGCGTAGCTCAGGTCGGCTTCACCGAAGGATAGATTTTCGCCAGCCGCCGAAGGCTGTCCTTCGCATTCCTGTGATGGATGAAGGTCCCGCCGGCCTGCTCCCATAGGTCGCGGTGGTTTTCCCGGTCGTCCACCAGCACGTCGCCCGGATCCATGTGCAAATGTTTCTGCCTCGCCATGGTGGTGATGATCGGAACTCCCGGAAAATGCTCGGCCGCCCAGCGCTCTTTTTGAGGCGCGGCCCAGCGCCCGAGCGGAAGCCCGGTAAGGATCGTCGGCTTCAAATGCTTCACCGCCTCGAACAACACCTGGGCGTCGGGCATCTCCGGAAGCTCGCCATAGAAGTTGTGGGCCCGTGCCAGCCGCTTCCAGAATTCGCCCTTGCCATGCCTTTGTTCGAAAGCTGCGGGAGTCATTCCGAGCAGCTTTAGGACGCCGGCGTCGAAGTCCGCGAGGACTCCGTCGCAATCGAGGAAGAGATGCGGCCGGCGGGCCATCAGAAGCGGGCCGGTTCCAGTTCGACCGGGATAGGCTCGGAAATTTTCTCCCAGCCTCGATCGCGGAGAAGGTCGTTGCTTTCGATCGGCCGTCGGCCGGGTCCGAGTGACCAGGTAATATGATAGGTCGAACCGTCGGGCCGGCCAGTCGTGCCGTCGAGCGCAACGACGAGGCATTCGAGGCTCTGACCGTCGTCGGCGCGGCCGACCACCTCCGCGGCCGGCTTGGGCGGCAGGTCCTGGCCACCGATCCGCAACGTCACATGATCGGCGATTACATTCTCATATTTCGGCGGGAAGCGAGCGATCAGCCGATCGCGCTCCTCGCTTGGTAGCTTCCAGCCAATGACCGCCATGCCCGCTCAACCAGCTCAGGCGGACTGGGTTTCCGCCAATCTCTCCAGAAGCTGGCGCGCGAAATCGATCAAAGTGTCATCGCGTGCACCCATGATGACGATGCGGTCGCCGGGCTGCGTCTCGGCCAGTATCGCCTCGCCGATCTTCTCGCGCTCCGCGATGTGCTCGGCGTGCTTGCCTCGCGCTGTGACTTGCTCGGCCAGCCAGTCCGACCCGCGAGTCCGCTCGACCGTCCCGCCGTGGTAGACCGGATCGGGCAGGTAGAGCCGGTCGCCGTCCGCCATTCCACCGGCGAAGCTGTCGGCTAATTGATCGCCCATTTTGGTGAGCGGGCCGTAGCCGTGCGGCTGGAACATCAACAGCAACCGCCCGGGGTGGGCACGAAGGGTCGCTAGCGTCGCGTCGATCTTGTCCGGATTGTGCGCGAAGTCGTCGATCACCGTCACTCCGCCCGCCGAGCCGACGGTCTCCATCCTCCGTCGAAGCCCCTCGAACCGGGCAAGGGCGGCCACCGAGTCCTCGACCCGGACCCCGACCGCCCGAGTCGCCGCAATAGCGGCGAGCGCATTCGACGCATTGTGCCGGCCCGGGACGGCGAGCTTCACCTCGTGCCGGTCGCCCTCAGCCTCGAGTGCGAAAGCGACTCCGTCCGCCTCCAGCCTCAGGTCCTTGCCCATGAAGTCGGCGCTTGGGGCGTCGAAGCCGTAGCCGATACGATTGTCCGCCGGGATGACGTCCGCGATGGCCCTTGTCTCCGGATCGTCGAGGTTCACGATCGCCTTGCGGGCCCTCAGGAGGAACGCCGCGAACAAGCTTCGAAGCTCGACCATCTCCTTGTGGTCGAGGCTGATGTTGGTCAGCACCGCAATCTCGGGCTTGTAGAGCGCGATCGAACCGTCGCTTTCGTCGACCTCGCTCACGAACAGCTCCGGGTCGCCGACCAGGGCGCTGGCGAAAGGCGCGGACGGAGTCACGAAATTTTTCATCACTGCGCCGTTCATCACCGTCGGCTGGCGGTGGCAGGCGTGGAGGATCCAGCCGATCATTCCCGTCACGGTCGACTTGCCGCTGGTCCCGCCGACCGCGACGCTGCGCTGCGCCGAGTTGAGCAGCCTGGCGAGGAATTGGGGCCGCGTGAGATGCGCAAGGCCGAGCTCCTTGGCGCGGACGACGTCGGGGACCGTATCCTCGACGGCCGCCGACGTAACGAGCGTCATCCCTTGCTGGAGGCCCGACCCGTCCTGCGGGAAGAGCTGGATTCCAAGTGAGCGGAGATAGTCGAATTTGTGCGGGGTGCGGCCTGCGTCGAGCGAGCGGTCCGAGCCCGCGACCTTGCCGCCGCCCGCCCGGACGATGCTCGCCAAAGGCAACATCCCGCTGCCGCCAATGCCGCTGAAGAAAACCGGTGAATCGATCATGGCAGCCGCGTAGCCGCGTCGCCCTCTATTTGCACGCGCCTCCGCCGGGCCAGCCGGTCCACCCCGGACCGCGGACGAACCGCCCCGGCTTGGCCCCGGTGTGCTTGCCGCCCTTCAGCACCTGGACGCCGTTGATGAAGACGTCGTCGACTCCCGTGGCGAGCTGCTTCGGCTTGGCGAAGGTCGCATGGTCCTGGATCGCCGCCGGATCGAACACGACCACGTCCGCATAGTAGCCGGCCTTCAGCGATCCGCGCTGGCGGATGCCGAGGTTCGTCGTCGGAAGGGAAGTCAGCCGCCGGATCGCATCGGGCAGGTTCGCGGCTTTCTCGTCGCGAACGTACTTACCCAGGAATCGCGCGACATTGCCGTAGGCGCGGGGATGGCTGCTCGATTTGAGGAACACGCCCTCCGGCGCCTCGGATGCCTCGTCGGAGCCGAAGCTCATCCACGGCAGGCCGACCTCGCGCTTGATATTGTCCTCGCTCATCAGGAAATAGACGGTGCCCACCCGGCTATCGTCCTCGATCACCAGATCCATCGCGGTTTCTTCCGGGCTCTTGCCACGCATTTTCGCGACCTCGGCGAGGGTCTTCCCAGTGAGCGGCTTCAGCTTGGGATTTTTGAAAGAGATCAGCAGCACGCGGTCCGGGCTTCCGGCCAGCAGCAACAGATTCTCCCAGTCATTCGACGGGGTGCGCATCTCCTTGATCAGCCGCGCGCGAGTCGCGGGATCCTTCAGCCGCTTGATCCACGCCTCCAATCCACCCGACTGGACCCAAGTCGGCATTGCGGCATCGAGGCCCGTCGCGCCCGCCGGATAAGTGTACATGTCGGCGGTGATCCGAAGGCCGCTGGCGCGCGCCGCCTCGACCCGCGCGATGGCTCCATCGAGCTTGCCCCAATTGGGCTCGCCGCCCTGCTTGAAGTGATAGATTTCGGCCGGTGCTCCGGATTCGCGGCTGATGGCGACCAGCTCGTCGATCGCTTCCAGGAGCTTGTTCCCCTCCGACCGCATATGGCTGATGTACATTCCGCCGCACTTCGCCGCTTCTTTGGTTATCGCGACTAGCTCCGGCGTCTCGGCGTAAGTCGCCGGTGCGTAGATCAGCGAGGAGCCGACCCCGAGCGCGCCTTCCTTCATCGCAGCCCGCACCAATGCGCGCATCCGATTGAGCTGCGCCGGCGTCGGGTCGACGTCCTTCTCGCCGAGCTCGTGAACCCGCACCGTCGTCGCACCGACGAACGATGCGACGTTGGGCGTGATGCCCTTGCGCTGGAGATATCCCAGATACTGGCCGAGGGTGGTCCAGCGGATCGG
>JBKPKF010000213.1:0-7800 GCA_046730995.1 Pseudomonadota bacterium | reverse complement strand
GCATCTCACCCAGGAGACCGGACCGTCGCTGGTCGCGGCGCTGGTCCAGGTGAAGGAAGCCGCAAGTCACGCCGCGGAGCGTGCGCGCGAAGCGATCGAAGCGGTGATCCCGGAGAGCGCCGGCAAGCTGTCCGAGGAAACCCGCGGAGCGCTTGAACGGGTGATTCGCGAGACAGTCGAGGAGCGTCTCCGCGAAGTCGAAACGGTCGCAACCCGCGCCGTCGAAGCGGCCCGCGCCGCTTCCGACCGGTTGACCCAGCAAATGCTGAACCTCGGCCAGAGCGCGTCCGCGCTTGAAAGGCACATCGAGGACACTAGCAAGGAGCAGCGCGAGAAGGACACCGAGGCTTTCGCCCGCCGAGTGTCCTTACTGATCGATTCCATGCACTCCGCCGCAATCGACGTCGGCAAGATCCTCTCCGACGAGATCGACGACCGCGCTTGGGATTCGTACCTCAAGGGCAACCGCGGAGTTTTCACGCGGCGCGCGGTCAAGCTCCTCGACGGCAGCGAGACGCGGGCGATCCGCGGCCAGTACGAAAGCGACCTCGAGTTCCAGCGGTCGGTCAACCGCTACGTCCACGATTTCGAAGCCATGCTTCGACGGGTGCTCGCAGAGCGTGACGGCGGGACGATCGCCGTCACCTTGATGTCGTCGGATATGGGCAAGCTGTACGCAGCGCTTGCCCAGGCGCTCGAACGCCGCCGCTAGTGGTAGAAATCCAGGTCGTCCGGAGTGATCCACCCGTAAGCCCAGTTGGCGTAATAGATCGCGAATAGGATGGCGGCGAGGACCGCCGCCTTGACGAGGTGACGCTTCAAATCGAAACGGTGCGGCGCGCTTTCGGCCTGGCCGGGCACCATCTCCTCGCCCAGCTCTTCGCTCGTCTTCACTCCGAACGGGAGGAGGACGAACGCCGAGGCGCAGAAGAACAGGAAGTAGATCGCGACGATCGAGTTGAACTTCATGACTGAGTTTACTTCGCCAGCTGGAGAAGCATGACCTCGACGAGCGGCTTCTTACCGGTCCAGAGGGTCGCGCAGCGGCGAACGGCGAGCCGGACCGCTTCGCGTACCTGATCTTCCTCGCCCTTCGGAGTGAAGGCACGCGTCGCGGCGTCGGTGGCGTCGGCAATGAAATGGTCGCGGTCTTCTTCGACCGGAACTCCAAAGGGCCGGATCAGCGGCGTTCCGGCAAGCTCGCCGTCCTCGCCGACGGGAAGCGCGACCGTGATGAGCCCGCCAAAGCTAATTTTGCGGCGCTCGTTGATGGTCGAGCCGTTGGCCGGAAGGATGACGTCGCCGTCTAGAACCAATCGGCCGACCCGCACTGCGTCGACCTTCTCCGGCTCGCCCGGTGCGAGGCGGATCACGTCGCCGTTCTGCTGGACCACTGCCTTCTCTACTCCGTGAGAAAGAGCCAGCCGCGCATGTTCGGCGAGGTGCCGGGCTTCACCATGGACGGGGACGACAATGTTCGGCCTAACCCACTCGTACATCTGAATCAGCTCCGGCCGGCCGGGATGTCCAGAAACGTGAACGTGAGCCTGCTTTTCGGTGACGATCTGGACCCCGAGATCCGACAATTGGTTCATGATCCGCCCAATCGCGACTTCGTTCCCGGGAATGATGCGCGATGAAAAAATGACGGTGTCGGTTTCGCTGAGCTTGAGCTCGTGCGTTCCCGACGCGATCCGGCCGAGCGCGGCGCGAGGCTCGCCCTGCCCGCCCGTCGCGATGATCAGCACTTCGGCCTTGGGCAATCGCATCGCTTCGTCGAACGCAATCGGCGGCGGGAAATCCTTCAGATATCCGGTCGCCTGAGCGACTCGCAGTATCCGTTCGAGCGATCGCCCGGCGATGCACACCTTGCGTTCGGTCTCGAGCGCCACCCGGCCGATAGTCTGCAGCCGCGCAGCGTTGGACGCGAAAGTCGTTACCAGCACGCGGCCATTGGCCTGGGTGACTTGCGCGAGAAGGCCTTCGTGAACGCCTTCCTCGGATCCGGACGGCTGATGCTGGAAGACATTGGTCGAATCGCAGACCAGCGCGAGCACGCCCTCATCGCCGATGCGAGTCAGCGCTTCCGTACTGGGAGCTTCGCCGAGCACCGGAGTCTCGTCGATCTTCCAGTCGCCGGTGTGGAAGATATTGCCGAACGGAGACTCGATCAGCAGCCCGTTTCCTTCGGGAATGGAATGCGACAGGGCAACGAAGCTGACCTTGAACGGCCCCAGCTCGACGCTTCCGCCCCGCTCGACGATGTTGAGCTTCACCCGACCGGTGAGCCCTTCCTCCTCCAGCTTGCCGGCGATCAGGCCGGCGGTGAACGGGGTTGCGAAAAGCGGTGCCTTCAGCTCCTCGGCGAGATAAGGCAACGCCCCGATATGATCCTCATGGCCATGGGTAAGGATGATGCCCGCCAGGCGGTCCTGCTGCTCTTCTATGAATTCCAGGTCGGGCAGGATGAGGTCGATCCCCGGATAGTCCGGGTCGGCGAACGTGAGACCCAAATCGACCATGATCCACTGACCGCGGCAGCCATAAAGGTTGACGTTCATTCCAATCTCGCCCGAACCGCCGAGCGCGCAAAACAGCAGTTCTTCGCCTGGAATCATCGGGGAGCGGACGCCACCATATTGTGCAACAGGCCCAACCCCTGGATCGTCAGGTCGGGCTCAATCGCGTCAAACACTTGGCTATGCTTGTCGAATAGGCTTGCGAGACCCCCCGTCGCGACGACGGTAACCTTACGCCCGATCTCGTCCTTCAACCGCTCGGTCAGCCCCTCGATCATGGCGACATAGCCCCAGTAAATGCCGATGATCATCTGGCTTTCGGTCGTGCGGCCGATGACGCTCTTGTCCACCGGCGCCTCGATCGCGATCCGCGGCAGCATCGCGGCAGCGCTGACCAGCGCATCGAGCGACAAGTTGATTCCCGGCGCGATGATCCCCCCTTTGTAGGCACCCGAACCGTCAACGACGTCAAAAGTGGTCGCCGTCCCGAAATCGATGATGATCAGGTCGCCGGGATGTTTCGCGTGCGCGGCGATCACGTTGAGCGCGCGATCGGCGCCGACATTTTGCGGCTCGTCGACATCCAGCGAAATCGGCCAAGCGGCCTTCCCCTGCCCCGCGATCAGCGGTTCGACGTGGAAATATTTGCTCGCGAGCACTTCGAGATTGTGGAGCGCGCGCGGAACGACCGTGCCGATGATCGCCGAATCCACGTCTGTTTTTGAAAAGCCTTCGAGCTCGAGCAGCTGGTGAAGCCACACCGCATATTGATCGGCCGTTCGCCGCGGGTCGGTCGCGATCCGCCAGCGCGCCTTGATCTGGCCGCCGTCAACGAGGGCGAAGACAAGGTTCGTATTGCCGGCGTCGATGGCGAGCAGCATGGCGGCCCCTTAGGGGAACAACCGTCACTCGTGAAGCGCGTCACCGACGCCGATCAGTTGCGCTAAGCCGGTAGCGGCTCCGCGACGAGCGCCGGCGCCTCGTGGCTCGTATCGCCAACCTGCTCGCCGAGAACGAAGGCAAGCAAGTCCCTGTTGATCACTTCGGCGTGCGTGGTCGCCATGCCGTGCGGCAGTCCTTCGTAGACTTTCAGCTGGCCGCGCTTGAGCAGCTTGATCCCGAGCAAGGCTGAATCGGCGATCGGAACGACCTGGTCGTCATCCCCATGGAGCAACAGCACCGGCACTTCGATCGACTTTAGATCCTCCGTGAAGTCCGTTTCCGAAAAGGCCTGGATGCAATCATATTGTGCCTTGATTGCACCCATCATGCCCTGCCGCCACCAATTGTCGATGATGCTCTGGATCGGCTGCACGCCGAGACGGTTGAATCCGTAAAACGGTCCCGATGCAATATCGAAGTAGAGCTGGGCGCGGTTCGCAGCCAATCCGGCCCGATATTGGTCGAAGAGTTCAATAGGCAGGCCGCCGGGGTTCGCTTCGGACTTCACCATGATCGGCGGAACCGCGCCAATCAGCACCGCCTTGGATACCCGCCCCGGCTGTGCTCGCGCCACATAATGTGCGGCCTCGCCGCCGCCGGTCGAATGACCGATGTGGATCGCGTCCTTCAAGTCCAGCTTCGCGACCAGCTCCTTCACGTCTTCGGCGTAGGTGCCCATGTCATTGCCCGTATCCGTCTGGCTGGAGCGGCCGTGCCCTCGACGGTCGTGGGCGATGACTCGATACCCCTCGCCAAGGAAGAACATCAGCTGGTTGTCCCAATCGTCCGCGCTCAGCGGCCAGCCATGATGGAAGACGATCGGCTGAGCGCTTTTGGGCCCCCAGTCCTTGTAGAAAATCTCGGTGCCGTCTTTGGTCGTGATGAATGGCATGGGGATGCGCCCTCCCATTGCGGATGCCGGCCATCAGGGCCGGTGCCGGTCTCGAAAGCGCCGCGACGCCGAATCATCCCCCCGTTTGATCCAACGGCTCGACTCGGTCGCGAAACGATATCCGCCTACTCCCCGCAGCGGCGCTAGGCGAGAGCCCGAATCGGCAGTCCTAATCCATGTCAACGTCGCCGGCTCGAATCACCTCAATGGATCCATCTTCCAGCTTCAGACGCAACGCGCCGTCGGCCTCAAGTCCGGCGAAGCGCCCGCTCAATGTTTCGTCCTTGCCGACGTGAACGGTGAGCCGGGTACCGGGCAGATGCGCCCGTTGCTCCCAGGCCCGGACCAGCGCCGAACTTTCATTCGAGCGCCACAGCTCGAGCATGCGCGCGAAGCTTCCGGCCAGCAGCGGTGCGAAGGCTTCGGGTGTTAGCTGACCCCCGAGCGAAGCTGCCTGGCGATCCTTGAGCAGCGGCGCGCTGCCGAGATTGACGCCGAAGCCGACCGCAATCCGGTCGCCGTTCCGTTCAAGCAAGATTCCGGCGACCTTCTTTCCGAGAAGCATCACGTCGTTGGGCCATTTGAGCATCAGCGGCTGTGCTGGAACTGCAACATCGATCGCTTCGGCCAATGCTAGGCCGGCGGCGAGTGACAAGGTCTGGGCCGGTAGGTCATTGCCCCGCAGCTGTACAAGGGTGCTCCCGGCAAAATTTCCTTTTGCGGAAACCCATTGGCGCCCCTGCCGGCCCTTGCCCGCCTCCTGCTCGAGCGCCACCAGCCAGTCGCCCTCTACGGCACCCTTGTCGGCAATCAGGTCGGCATTGGTCGAGCCGGTGCGCTCGACGATCCGGATGCGCATCGGCCTAAAACATTGATGCTGCGGCGTTGTCGGAGAGCGACTGCAGGGTTCCGATCAACAGATAGCCGAGTGGAGAAACCGCCAGCGCCGACAGGAGGATCAAAGCGCCCTGCACCGGCTCGCGCGGCCGAGAATAGGGCTCGCCCGGCTCGTCCATGTACATGACCTTGACGATCTTGAGGTAATAGTAAGCCCCCACGACCGTACCGACGATTCCCGCGACGGCGAGCGGTAGGAGGCCGGCCTTCACCGCGGCGTTAAACACGACCAGCTTCGCCCAAAAGCCGAAGAACGGGGGAATCCCAGCAAGGCTGAACATGAACACCGCGATCGCGGCGGCAAAGGCGGGGCGCGTCTGAGACAGGCCCGACAGGCTATAAATATCCTCGAGGGGCTCGCCGTCCTTGTCGCGCATCCACAGGACGCAGAGGAAGGCGCCCAGGGTCATCGGCACATAGACCGCCATGTAGAACAACACCGACGAAGCGCCCGCCAAGCCGGCTCCCGCAATTCCGATCAGCACGAATCCGACATTGTTGATCGACGAATAAGCGAGCAGGCGCTTGATGTTGGTTTGTCCGTAGGCGGCGACCGCGCCCAGGAAGATCGACGCGAGCGCGGCGAAGATCATGATCTGGCGCCAGGCATCGGTCGCGGGGGCCAGCGCGTCCAAGCAGACACGGGTCGAGAGCAGCACCGCGGCCACCTTCGGAGCCGAGGCAAAGAATGCGGTCACCGGGGTCGGCGCACCTTCGTAGACGTCGGGAGTCCACATGTGGAACGGCACCGCGCTAATCTTGAACGCCAGGCCGGCGAGGAGGAAAACCAGCCCGAACAGCAAGCCGAGCGAAGGCGCTCCGCGCGCGAAAGCGGCCGCGATGCCCGTGAAATTGGTCGTTCCGGTAAAGCCGTAGAGTAGTGAAATCCCGTAAAGCAGAATCCCGCTCGCAAGCGCTCCAAGCACGAAATATTTGAGGCCCGCCTCCGCCGACCGGTCGTCCCGCCGCCGATAAGCGGCAAGGACATAGGAAGCGAGGCTGTTGAGCTCGAGCCCAACGTAGAGCGAAATGAGGCTTGTCGCCGAGACCATCACGCTCATTCCCGCGGCGGCGAACAGGATCAACACCGCATATTCGCTGCTGTGCTCCTGGTCGCGCTCGAACCAGCCGTGAGCGGCGATGATCGCCACAGCGGCGGCGGGGAAGATGATCGCCTTGCCGAAGCTCGCGAATAGATCGGCGGCGATGAGTCCGTCGAAGACCGGTCCGGCGTGCGACGGAGCGCCGACGAGTGCGACGGTCGCGGTAAGGAGGACGGCGACGGAAAGCCAGCTGACGAGCCCGCTGCCGCGGCGGCCGGTGAAGGCGGCGACCATCATCAGGATCGTCGCTCCGATCGACAGGATCAGCTCGGGCAAGATAGGTCCGAACCTGGTCATTGGTCCGCGCCCTCCTTCTCGAGAAGCCGGAGATGCTCGGGCTGGACGGGCTTGCCGGCCGTCGGTTGGGAATCTCCCTCGGGGACCACCCGCTCCATTCGTACCAATATTCGGCCGACGTCATTTCGGATCGGCCTTAGGAAGCTCTCCGGATAAATACCCATCCAGAAGACTGCCAGCGCGATCGGTGCGAGGAGCCACCATTCGCGCGCCGACAGGTCCGGCATCGCTGCGGCATCCGAGTGGCGCTGGGTCCCGAAGCAGATCCGCCAGTAGAGCCACAGCATATAGGCGGCGCCAAGGATGATCCCGGTCGTTCCAACAATCGCGGCCCAGGTCGACGCCTTGTAGGTCCCGACCAGGCTCAGAAATTCGCCGACGAAATTGCTTGTGGCGGGGAGCCCGACGCTGGCCATGGTGAAGACCATGAACAGCAAGGCGTAGCCAGGCATGTTGTCGGAAAGCCCGCCGTAGCGTGCGATCTCGCGGGTGTGCAACCGGTCGTAGACCACGCCGACGCACAGAAAGAGCGCGCCCGATACCAGGCCATGGCCAAGCATCACCATCATCGCGCCGTCGATTCCCTGCCGGTTCATCGCGAACAGGCCGAAGGTGACGAAGCCCATGTGCGCGACCGACGAATAAGCGATCAGCTTCTTCATGTCGGTCTGAACCAAGGCGACGAGGCTGGTGTAGACGACCGCGATCCCGCTGAGGACGAACATCAAGGGCACGAACTGCGCCGATCCGTCGGGGAACATCGGCAGCGAAAAGCGGATGAAGCCGTAACCGCCGAGCTTCAGGAGCACGCCGGCCAGGATGACCGAGCCCGCCGTCGGCGCCTGGACGTGCGCGTCGGGCAACCAGGTGTGGACCGGCCACATCGGAAGCTTGACCGCGAAGCTGGCCAGGAAAGCGAGGAACAGGAAGGTCTGCGCCCCTTTCGGGAAGTCGTAGGCCATCAGCGCCGGTATGTCGGTCGTGCCGGTGACCGACCGCATGTAGAGCATCGCGATCAGCATCAGCACCGAGCCAAGCAACGTGTAGAGGAAGAATTTGTAGCTCGCCTTGATCTTCTCGGCGCCGCCCCAGATGCCGATGATCAGGTACATTGGGATCAGGCCGCCCTCGAAGAAGATGTAGAACAGGA
>JBKPKF010000212.1:0-4411 GCA_046730995.1 Pseudomonadota bacterium | reverse complement strand
GCCAGGTCTATCGCGACCTCCCCGTGCTGAGCGCGGCCCCAACCGAAGCCGATCGAACGCGCGCGGAGCATCGTTTATATGGATTCCTCGACGGGTCAGTTCCGTGTTCAGCCGCGGATTGGGCCGAACGAGCCAAAAAGGAAATCGGTGATATCCACGCGAACGGAAGATTGCCGATCCTCGTCGGGGGTACAGGCCTCTATCTGCGCACATTGCTGGACGGGATCGCGCCGGTTCCCCCTATCGATCCCGAAGTTCGAGCCAAAGTTCGCGAAAGACCGGTCGAGCAGAATCGGGACGAACTTGCCAAGCTCGACGCAGGCGCTGCTGCCCGCCTCAATCCTGCCGATACCACCCGCATTGCCCGGGCTCTCGAAGTCGTGGCGAGCAGCGGGCGAACGCTTGCCGAATGGCAGCGGGACCGCGTCGGCGGGATAAGCGGCGATGTCGACCTTTGCGCTCTGATCCTGCTGCCGCCGCGCGACTGGCTCTATGCCCGGTGCGACCTTCGTTTCTCGCATATGGTCGAGCATGGCGCGATCGAGGAGGTGAAATCACTGCTTGCCCGCGCGCTCGACCCAGACCTCCCGATCATGCGCGGGATCGGAGTGCCGGAGATATCAGCCTATCTGCGCGGCGAACTGACTCTGGCGGAGGCGATTGCCGCCGGACAGCAGTCGACGCGGCGTTACGCCAAGCGCCAATATACCTGGTTCGCTCACCAGCCGCCGGCCGATTGGCCGCGATTCACGGTCCCTGTCGAAGCCGAGAACCTATCAGCCGCGCTGGCCCTGCTCGGGCCGAACGGCTAGGCCGCCGCCATGGAGCTCACCCGTGACGCGGACATCGATCCCTCGCCGCTGGCCGGTAGAAGGGTCGCGGTTCTGGGTTACGGCAACCAGGGCCGGGCGCAGTCGCTGAACCTTCACGACAGCGGAATTGGCGTCGTTGTGGGCCTCCGGGGCTCGTCCGCAACAAAAGCCGAAGTGGCAGCAGCCGGGCTTGAGACTGCAGCGATCGACGATGCGGTGCGCTCGGCCGATGTCGTGATGATGCTGGCGCCGGACGAGATGCACGGGGCGCTCTATGGCGAGATTGAGTCACACCTGCGCGAGGGAGCCGCGCTTGGCTTCAGTCACGGCCTCTCCGTGCGGTTCGGTCTCATCGATCCGCGTGCGGACCTCGACGTGTTCCTCGTCGCACCCAAAGGTCCGGGGACCGCCCTTCGTTCGCTCTACCAGCAGGGCAAGGGAATGATTGCCTTGTGGGCAGTCGAGCAGGATGCGTCCGGTCGCGCGCGCCAAATTGCACTCGCTTACGGCCAGGCGATCGGCTGCGCGCGCGCCGGCCTGATCTCGTCGAGCTTCGCCGAGGAAGCGGAAGCCGATTTGTTCAACGAGCAGGCGGTGGTGTGGGGCGGAGTGCCGGAGCTCCTGATCGCCGGGTTCGAGACCCTGGTCGCGGGCGGGATTTCACCCGAGGTTGCGTTGCTTGAGTGCGTCGGCGAGCTGAAACTGATTGCCGACCTGATCGATGAGCGCGGAATCGCGGGAATGCGCGAGGTCATCTCGAACACGGCCGAGCTCGGCGCCTTGCTCGGCGGCACGAGGATCGTCGACGTTTCGGTCCGGGAGCGAATGGCTGAGGTCCTGGCAGAAGTGCGTGCGGGCCGGTTTGCCGATGAGCTGAGGAACGAAGAGGCGACCGGCTATCCGCGCCTTCAACAATCGCGCGCCAGCGCGCGAGCGGCCTTGCTCGAACGGACTTTCGTGAAATTGCGCGACGCCGAAGGCTGAGTTCTAGCCGATCGGTTCGGACGTCAATTGCGGCCGGCCCCCGACGCTTGCGCGCTCGAGGTAAGCGCGCTGCATCCGGCGATGCGCGCTGGAAACGGCGGGATCGCTGGCAGCGAGGGCCAGCTCCTCCTCTTCCGCAGCGCGCCGGGCGAAATAGATCCGGTCCTTCTCGTGCATGGCGCTGCTCCTCCCCGAGAAACTCTTATAGCCCGAAACAGCCGAAGAGTCTTTGATTTAAGGTCGCGACCGCGCTCCTCGATCGCCTTCAGCAGCATACTCCCGGCCTGCATCAATTCCGATGTTTTACGGCAGCGGTATCCGGCGCTCGAACAGGGCAAGCCCGACGAACAAGGCGACAAGGCTCGCGAACACCGAACCGACGACATAACCGGCCGCGCTCGCATAAGCGTGCCGCTCGATGAGCAGGGCCGCATCCAGCGAGAAGGCCGAGAAGGTGGTGAAGCCTCCAAGCAGGCCGGTCGTAAGGAATAATCTCATATGCTGGCCAATGCCCGGCCGGAAGGCGAAATAGCCGGCCAAGAGACCGATCACAAAGGAACCGAGCACGTTCACGATTAAGGTCCCAAAGGGAAATTGGTATCCCAGGACCCGCACGGCTGCGACATTCACCCCGTGGCGAAGGGCTCCGCCAAGTCCAGCCCCGAGAAAGACAATCACGTAGAGCATGAGCGCGCTTACTTCCGCCCGAACAGTTTTTCGATCTCTCCGTGCCCGAGCTTCACCCAGGTTGGCCGGCCGTGATTGCATTGCCCCGAGCGCGGCGTGACCTCCATCTCCCGCAGCAGCGCGTTCATTTCGGCGACGGAGAGCACCCGACCTGCCCGAACCGAACCGTGGCAGGCGATCGTCGCCGCCACATGGTCGAGCTTGTCACGGAGCGACAGAGGCCCGCCGAGCTCGGCGATCTCGGCCGCGAGGTCGGCCAGCAGATTGGCGATATCGGTCTTGCCGAGCGCGGCCGGGAACGAGCGCACGAGGATCGCGGACGGCCCAAACCGTTCGATTTCCAGCCCCAATTCCCCAAGCTCCGTGATCGACCCTTCGAGTCGGTCGCAATCCGGCTCTTCGAGCTCGACGACTTCGGGGATCAGCAGGGCCTGTCGAGCGATCGCGCCGCCTTCCCGTGCAGCGCGCATCCGTTCGAGCACAAGCCGCTCATGAGCTGCGTGCTGATCGACGATGACGAGGCCATCCTCCGCCTCCGCGACGATATAGGTCGCGGAGACTTGTCCGCGGGCGACCCCCAAGGGGTAGCTCGGCACAGGTTCTACCGCGGGCTCGGCGCGGGCCGAAGGTGCGTGGTCGAAGAGTTTCTGACCTTCCGCTACGTTCGTCATTCCCGCGAAAGCGGGAATCCCGCTACTTTCGAAGGAAGCGCGACCCCCGTTTTCACGGGGGTGACGAGTCAGCTGGGAGTCGTATGTCGCGCCACTCGTCCACATGACCGGCGCCGCGGCCTGCTCGCGGGCAGCGCTGCGTTGGGTTTCCTCATCGAGCGCGCGCCGAAGCCCGCCGACGATCAGTCCGCGCACGGCGCTTGAATCGCGGAAGCGGACTTCGGTCTTCGCCGGGTGAACGTTGACGTCGACCTCATCGAGCGGAACGTCGAGGAACAAAGCCGCGATCGGGTGGCGGTCGCGCGCGATGAGGTCGCGATAGGCAGCGCGAAGGGCTCCGACGAGGAGTCGGTCCCTCACCGGCCTCGAATTGACGAACAAATATTGCTGGTCAGCCACTCCACGATTGAATGTCGGGAGGCTGATGACCCCGGTAAGGCGAAGCCCCTCGCGGGCGCAATCGATCCCGACTCCATGACGGTCGAGCTCGTGGGTCAGAAGCTCCGCCACCCGCGCCGGAGCCGGCGACGGCTGCAGGCTCAGGATTCGGCGTCCATCATGATCCAGGGTGAAGGCGACGTCGCTCCGCGCCATGGCGAGTCGCTTCACCGTGTCGAGGCAGGCGGCATATTCGGCACGCGGACTGCGCAGGAACTTACGCCTGGCCGGCACCTTGTCAAACAGACCCTCGACAGCGATTCGGGTCCCCGGCGGGAGCGCGGCCGGGCCTTCCCCGCCCCTCACCCCATGGTCGATTTCGATCCGCCAGCCGTCGGCTCCGCGAACGCGGCTTTCGAGTCGCAGTCGAGAGACGCTAGCGATCGACGGTAAAGCTTCCCCGCGAAAGCCGAAGCTCGTCACCCGGTCTATGGAATCATCGGGAAGCTTGGACGTTGCATGGCGCTCGATGGCAATGCTCATCTCCTCGGGGCTCATTCCGCAGCCGTTGTCGGCGACCTCGATCAGCTCGAGCCCGCCGGCCGAGAGCCGCACCGAGACCTGGCCGGCGCCGGCATCGAGCGCATTCTCGATCAGCTCCTTGAGGGCACTCGCCGGCCGCTCGACCACCTCGCCCGCGGCGATGCGATTGATAAGCTCCGGAGGCAGCCTTCTTATTGACATGTTAAGCATTCCTAGCCCATTCGGAAGCCGCCGGCGAAGCGCTGATTTTTCGCGGAAATTCAGGCCGCATTCAATGGGAAGTGTTTAATTGAGAGTGAAGCCGCGGGCGCATGGTCCGCAGCTTTTCAATCAGGT
>JBKPKF010000211.1:0-5359 GCA_046730995.1 Pseudomonadota bacterium | reverse complement strand
GACGCTGCCGCCCCAGTTGTTGAGCATGCGCTGGAAATAGGCCGAACCGATCATGACGTTGTAATTGGGATCGCTGATAAGACGATAGCCGTCGTAACCGACGCCCATCTTACCGGCTTGCTCACGGGCAGTTCCGGTCATCAGCTGCATCATCCCGCGCGCGCCGGCATGGCTGACCGCATAGGGATCGAACGAGCTTTCCTGGCGGGTGATTCCGTGGGCGAGCGACCAGATGTTGGGCGTGACTGACGAAGGAAGCGTTGGATAGGCTTGGCTAACGTAGAACATTGAGCCCTGGACTCGGGCCATCCGGGCGACCCACACCGGCAGGTCCTGGCGGCCAAGCTGCTGGCCGAGCTCGACTGCGAGGCCGCGATCCGTGTTGTTGTCGAGCGATTCGGCAAGCGCTCGAACGAACTGCGTGCGTTCGGCGACGGTGCCGCTCTGCTGGAGAATCCGGATCGCCTGGACGATTCGGTTGTTCGCGAAGGCCGCGCGCTGGGCCGGGGTTGCGCCACTTTGCGCGGTTGATGTCTGAGGCGCGAAGACCGACCTGCCCAGGCGCTCGAGCGCAAGCTGGCCGTAGAACAGTTCCGGATAGGCGGCGGCACGCTCGAAATAGCTGTTGGCCTGCTGCAGCTGTCCGGCGGCAAGGGCCGCCCGGCCGGCCCAATAATATCCCTTGGTCTGAACCTGTAGCGAATGACCGCCGCGCGCATAGGCATCGTACATCCAGACGGCGCTCGAGGGCCGATTCAAGCGGTCGAGCGCGATCGAACCGGCAAGCCAGGTTAGGCTCGTATAATTATCGCGGATCCCGATCGGCTGCTGGCTGATGTCGGTCCCCGGCGGCAAGGCGTCGCTGAGGTGCCGGGCGATATTGTAGGAGGTTTCCCATTGCCGGTCCTGTGCCGCGTCGTTCGCAAGCGTCAGGAGCATGTCGAAGAACCGTTCGGGGTCGGCGGGCTGGTAGGCAAAATTGTGCTGCCGGGCAGTCAGGTCACGCGCCGCCTGGTCATAGTTTCGGGCGCGGAGATAGCGTGCGCGATCCATCATGAGGCCGGCGTCGCTGGTCACCTGTCCGATAACGGCCTGATATAGCCCCTCAGCGTCGGACGATTCCCGCTGCATCGCGATGCGCGCTGCGAATGCCGTCCGGCGCGCCGGCGTGGTGTAGGAATAGAAACGCGCCGCATCGTCGGGCTTTTTCGCGAAGAGCAGCGCATCGAGCCGGCGGTCGTGGTCTTCGCTGGTGAAGCTCGAGCCATAGCGTGACCAGATGGCTTGCTCGTCGTCGCTTCCGAGGTCAGCCTCGCTCCAGGCGCTTCGCGCCGCAGCGAGTGCCTCACCGCCTCGGCCGCTGGCGGAATAAGCGTCGGCGAGTCGGGCAAAGCCGTTGCCCGTAGTCGGAGGCTCCTTGGCAAAGAAAGCGAGAACGGTCTGCGCATTCTCGCCCGGTCGCATCGCCCCTTCGGCCCAACGGCGGAGCTTGTCTTCCTCGGGCCAGCCGGGGTTGGCGATGATGAAACGAGCGTAATCGCCGAAGCTGTAGCCATTGCTTTGGCGGAGGCGGCGCCAGTCGCCGATCGCATAGGAAACTGAGTAACCCGAATAGGCCGGAGCAGGCGCGTAGCTAGCCGGCACGGAATATTGCGCGGACGCGGTTGCAGCCGCGAGAAGGAAGGGTACGGACCAGCCAATACGCCACATGCTGGACATCCTACGTTCCCCCTCCTTATCTGGCGCTTAACGCACGACCCGCCGGTTCGTTGATCATTCGCGGCGCCCAAAGGATTTAATCATGTTTTTCGGTTCGATACCCGCTCTCGTGACTCCTTTTGCGGCGGGACGAGTCGATGAAGCGATATTCCGTGATTTCGTCGCCTGGCAGATCGATGAGGGCAGCGATGCGCTCGTGCCATGCGGGACGACGGGTGAGGTTGCGACCCTGAGCGCGGAAGAACATCGTGCCGTCATCGCCGCCTGCGTCCAGGTCGCTAACGGCCGGCTTCCGGTGATCGCCGGCTGTGGAACCTATTCGACCGCGCATTCGATCGAGCGCTGCCGGGCGGCGGCCGACCTGGGCGCCGATGCGGCGCTGGTCGTCGTGCCCTATTACAACAAGCCGAGCCAGGCGGGGCTTACGGCTCACTTCACGGCAATCGCCGACGCCTCGCCCATTCCGGTCGTGGTCTATAATGTTCCGTCACGTACTGTCGCCGACATCTCGGTTGAGACGCTGGGGGCGATCGCAATGCACCCGAAGATCGTCGCCGTTAAGGACGCCACGGGGAACCTCGCCCGGGTTAGCGCTCAGCGCATTTCCTGCGGCGAGGATTTTTGCCAATTGAGCGGCAATGACGACATGGCGCTGGGTTTCAACGCGATGGGCGGCGTCGGATGCATTTCGGTCACCGCCAACGTCGCGCCGAAGCTCTGCTCAGATTTCCAGAAGGCGACTCGGGAGCGTCGCTGGGACGAAGCGTTGAGGTTGCAGGACAGGCTCTATCCGCTTCACTCGGCCTTGTTCACCGACGCATCGCCGGGACCCACCAAATATGCTTTGACACGGCTGCGCAACAACTTCCCGGGCGAGCTACGATTGCCCTTGGTCGAAGCATCCGACGCGTCGAAGCGTGCCGTCGATGCGGCGCTGGAGCATGCAGGCCTTATTTAAAGTCCATGGCACAGCCGCTTCCGCCGCCGTTCGACAAGAAAAAGGTCGTCGCCGAAAACCGGCGCGCGCGGTTCGATTATTTCGTCGAAGAAAGATTCGAAGCGGGGATCGCGCTTACCGGAACCGAGGTGAAGGCGCTCCGTCAGGGTGAAGGCTCGATCGCCGAAAGCTATGCAACGGTTGAAGGCGAGGAAGTCTGGCTGATCAACAGCCACATCCCCGAATACAGTCACGGCAACCGACTCAACCATGAACCGCGCCGCCCGCGTAAGCTGTTGCTCAAGGGCCGCGAAATTTCAAAATTGCAGGGGGCGGTGGCTCGACAGGGCCTCACACTTGTGCCGCTTTCAATTTATTTTAACGGCAGGGGTCGAGCAAAGATCGAGCTCGCTCTGGCAAGAGGCAAAAAAGTGCACGACAAGCGCGAAACGGTGAAAGAGCGCGACTGGAAGCGGGAGCAGCAGCGGCTCCTTCGGCAAAAGGCCTGAGAGGGGGCGGCGACACGGATGAAGTGGATCAGGAAGCATATTCCGACGCGCGACACGATTCACGAGAATCGGCTGCTGCGGCCGTTCGCGCGCCATTTGAGCGATCCAGCGCTGTGGAGGATGACCCGCCGATCGGTGCCTCGGGCGGTCGCGCTGGGTCTTGGCGTCGGAGTGTTGATCCCGGTCATGCATACGGCCATCGCGGCGGTGCTGGCGATCCCGTTGCGGGCCAATGTCGCCATCGCGGCCGCTCTCACATTGCTCGTCAATCCGCTGACGTACGCGCCCGTTTATTATGCTTGCTATCTGGTGGGCTCCTGGGAACTTCGGCACGACGCCAGCGTGGTCAATCCCCAGGCGGCTGAGCGCGTGTCCGGCGAACTCGGGCAAATCATGTTCTGGATCCATCATGCTTCGGGGCCGATTGCGATCGGCACCCTGACTGTGGCCGCGGCGGTTGCCCTGATCGGCTACCTGTCGTCTACCGTGCTGTGGCGGGCATGGCTCGGAAGCAAATGGCGGCAGCGGCGGCACGCCCGCAAGGCGTCCCAGGCGTGACGTTCGCAGCGGGCCAGGCCACAGTCGTCGATTGAGGCTGGCAACCAGGCGTTGCGCTCACAACACCCTTCCGTCACAAATCACGACCTGTGTCGGAGGGGATAATGCCTCGGTTTTTCGCGATCCTGACTGCAACGACGATTCTGGCGGGCTGCGCCGCTCATGATGTAGCTCCGCCCCAGGTCATTGCACCGGCGGGCGAAGTTGTGCCGGCGGTTCCACCGGCGCCTGCCGCCCCTAAGCCACAATATGGGACCTATGGTTTCGATGCCACGGGAATGGACCCGAGCGTCACGGCGGGCGACAACTTCTACCAGTTTGCCAACGGAACTTGGGCGAAGAACACGCCCATTCCAGCAGACAAGTCGAATTACGGCATGTTCACTGTGCTCGACGACCTCTCCCGTGAGCGCACCCGCGACGTCATCCAGGACGAATCCAAGGACCCGAACAGCAAGATCGGCAATGCCTACGCAAGCTTCATGGATGAGGCGGCGATCGACTCGAAAGGTCTTGCCCCGTTCGATCCGTGGCTGAACGAGGTTCGCGGGTTGAAATCGAAGAACGGGCTGCCGGCTCTTTATGGCGTTGCGGACGGACTTGGGATCGGCGTCCCCTTCAATATGTTCGTCGGGCAGGATCGCAAGGCGTCCGATCAATATACGCTGAACGTCCTCCAGGGCGGTCTCGGGATGCCCGACCGCGACTATTATCTGTCGGCCGATCCGAAGATCGCCGAAACCCGCGCGAAATATCTCGACCATTTGAGCAATATGCTGACGCTCGCCGGCGAAAAGAACGCCGCGGCGCGGGCCAAAGCGATCGTCGATTTCGAGACCAGGATCGCGAAGGTCCATTGGACCCGGGCCGAAAGCCGCGACGCCACCAAGACCTATAACAAGATGTCGCTGGCCGAAGTCCGAAAGCTCGCCCCGGGCTTCGATTTCCCGGCATTCGTCAAAGCCGACGGCATGAATCTCGATCATGTCATCGTCTTCCAGCCGAGCGCCTTCAAAGGCATTGGTGCGCTCATCGGCAGGACACCGCTTGCGGTGCTGAAGGATCAGCTCCTCGTTCGGTCGCTCGACACCTATTCCGCGGTTCTTCCGAAGCGGTTCGACGACGAGAGTTTCGCTTTTTTCGGCACCGTCCTCAACGGCACCCCGCAGCAGGAGGACCGCTGGAAACGCGCGGTCAATTTCACTGTAGGTGCGCTCGGCGACGACGTCAGCAAGCTCTACGTCGCTAGATTTTTCCCGCCGGAGACCAAGGCCGCCGCGGACAAGCTTGTCCGGAACCTGATCTCGGCGATGGACCGCCGGATCGACAAGCTCGATTGGATGGGCCCGGAAACCAAGGCGAAGGCGCACGCCAAGCTGGCCGCCTTCACGCCGAAGATCGGCTATCCGTCACAATGGCGTGACATGAGCGGGCTCGTGATCGACCGCGCTGACGCGCTCGGCAATGCCATGCGCTCGGCGCGGTTTGAGCAGGCCTATCAGATCGGCCATCTGGGCAGCCCGATCCGGCGCTGGGAATGGGGCATGACGCCCATGACGATCAACGCCTATTCGAACCCGACGATGGTCGAGATCGTGTTCCCGGCCGCGATTCTCCAGCCGCCCTTCTTCGACCC
>JBKPKF010000210.1:0-4252 GCA_046730995.1 Pseudomonadota bacterium | reverse complement strand
CCTTGCAGCCGATCGGCATGCCTTCGCGCAGCTTGAACTGGGCGATCGACTTCTTCGCCTTGGTGATCACAGGCTTCTGGCCCGAGATCTGCTGCATTTCGGCAGCCGCGGTCTCGACACGCTTCTTGTCCTGGGTCGCCTCGCCGACGCCCATGTTGATGACGATCTTGTCCAGGCGTGGGACCTCGAGGCGGTTCTTGTAGCCGAACTTCTCGGTCATCTCCTTGACGATGCGCTCGTCATAGTCGCGCTTGAGGCGCGGCGTATAATCCGCCGGCTTCTTCGACGGCTTCGAGTCCGTCTTCGCGGCCTGCGGCACGGCAGCCTCTTCGACCTTCGGCAGAGCTTCGATCGCCTCGGCTTCGGCTTTCTCCGCCTCGCCGACCCGCTCGACCTCTACCTGCTCTACCTGCTCGGTCTCGGGCTCTTGCGCCTCGTCGACCTTCTTTTCTTTGTCAGCCATGGATCAGCTCTCCAGACTTGACCGCTACGCGGACCTTCTTGCCTTCGCGCGTCTCGAAGCGGACGCGCGTAGCCGCTCCGCTCTTGGGGTCGGCGATCGCGACCTTCGATACGTGCAGCGGCGCTTCCTTGCGCTCGATCCCGCCCTGCGGGTTCGTCTGTGACGGCTTGCGGTGGCGCGCGTGGACATTGATGCCCGACACGATCACCTTGCCCTCCTTCGGCATTGCCCTGACGACTTCACCCGTGCGGCCTTTGTCCTTGCCGGACAGGACCACGACCTTGTCGCCCTTCTTGATCTTCTGGGCGGCCATCACAGCACCTCCGGAGCGAGCGAAATGATTTTCATATGCTTCTTGGCCCGGAGCTCGCGCACGACCGGGCCGAAGATGCGGGTGCCGATCGGTTCCTCATTCTTGTTGACGAGGACCGCGGCGTTGGAATCGAAACGGATCACCGAGCCGTCGGGACGGCGGATGTCCTTGGCGGTACGAACGATCACCGCGCGGTGGACGTCGCCCTTCTTCACTCGGCCGCGCGGAGCGGCTTCCTTGACGCTGACGACGATGATGTCGCCGACGCCGGCGGTACGGCGCTTCGAGCCGCCCAGCACCTTGATGCACTGAACGCGCTTGGCGCCGCTGTTGTCCGCAACGTCCAGGTTGGACTGCATCTGGATCATGGTTCGACCCTTATCCTCTCAAACTCAGCTCAGGCGTCCGCATCGGCGACGTCTTCGGCCTTGGCCTTCTTCGTCGTCTTCTTGGCGGGCTTCTTCTCGGTCTTTTCCTCGGCCGGCTTCTCGGCCTTTTCCTCGGCCTTTTCCTCAGCCTTTTCCTCGGCTTGCTTCTCAGACTCGGACTGGGGCGAGGCGAGCAGTTCCGGCTCGTCGATTTCGACCGCGGCGGTCTTCGCGACGCCGATGCGATCAAGGACGGCCCACGTCTTCAGCTTCGACATCGGGGCGCACTCCTCAATGCGCACGATCTCGCCGACGTGGAACTCATTCGCCGCGTCGTGAGCATGGTACTTCTTCGATAGCTTGATGATCTTGCCGTAGAGCGGGTGCTTAACCCGCCGCTCGACACGGACCACGACCGTCTTGTCGGCCTTGTCGGACACCACGGTGCCGGTGAGGACGCGCTTTGGCATTCTTTACTCTCCTCAGCCCTGCGCCGAAGCGTTGGCGCGGGCGCGCTGGTTCTGGACCGTCTTGATCCGAGCGATGGTGCGGCGCACCTCACGCACCCGCGACGGCTTCTCGAGCTGGTTGGTCGCCGCCTGGAAGCGCAGGTTGAACTGCTCGCGCTTCAACTCGGCCAGATCCTGCTGGAGCTGGTCGTCGCTCTTGACCTTGAGATCATCGATCGCGGGCATCTTAATGTTCCTCTCCGGCAAGGCTCTCGCCCAGGCGGGCGACGACCTTGGTCTTGATCGGCAGCTTTTCCGCCGCCCGCTCGAACGCCGTCTTGGCCAGCGCTCCGGACACTCCGTCGAGTTCGAACAGGATCCGGCCCGGCTTCACCCGGGCGACCCAGAATTCGGGCGAGCCCTTGCCCGAACCCATTCGGACCTCGGCCGGCTTCGAGCTTACCGGAACGTCCGGAAACACGCGGATCCAAAGGCGGCCGGTACGCTTGATGTGACGCGTGATCGCTCGGCGGGCCGCCTCGATTTGGCGCGCAGTAATCCGCTCCGGCTCCATGGCCTTCAGGCCGAAGGCGCCGAAGTTGAGCTCGGTCCCGCCCTTGGCGTTGCCGTGGATCCGGCCCTTGAAGGCCTTGCGAAACTTGGTGCGCTTGGGTTGCAGCATCTGTTGATCCTTTAGCCTCGGCTACCGCGCTCTTCGCGCGCCGGGCGGACTCCGGAGGTCTGGGCCTCCATCATCAGCCGATCCTGGGCGAGCGGGTCATGAGCGAAGATCTCGCCCTTGAAGACCCACACCTTGACTCCGCAGACGCCGTAGGCGGTGTGCGCCTCTGCCTCGGCGTAATCGACGTTGCCGCGCAGCGTGTGCAGCGGCACCCGGCCCTCGCGGTACCATTCGGTACGCGCGATCTCGGCACCGCCGAGACGGCCTGCGCAGGTGATTCGGATGCCCTCGGCGCCAAGGCGCAGGGCCGACTGCACCGCGCGCTTCATCGCGCGGCGGAAGGCGATGCGGCGCTCGAGCTGGTCGGCGACGCCCTGGGCGACGAGTTTGGCGTCGATTTCAGGCTTGCGGATCTCGACGATGTTGAGGCTGACTTCGGAGCTCGTCATCTTCTGAAGCTCGCGCTTCAGCTTTTCGATGTCCGAACCCTTCTTGCCGATGATCACCCCGGGACGGGCAGCATAAATGCTGACCCGGCAAATCTTCGCCGGACGCTCGATCACGACCTTTGAGATCGCGGCCTGGGGCGCCCTCTCGAGGATGTAGCGGCGGATCTTGAGGTCCTCGAGCAGCAGCCGGCCATAGTCTTGGCCCTCGGCGAACCAACGGCTGTCCCAGGTGCGGTTGATCTGCAGGCGAAGCCCGACAGGAGACGATTTCTGACCCATTACGCTTCTTCCTGCTCGCGAACGACAACGCGAATTTGGCTGAACGGCTTGACGATCCGCGCCGAGCGGCCGCGGGCGCGTGTCGCGAAGCGCTTCATCGAGATCGACTTGCCGACGCTTGCCTCGGCGACGACCAGAGCGTCCACGTCGAGGTTGTGGTTGTTCTCGGCATTGGCGACCGCGGACGCGAGCACCTTGCGCACGTCGTCCGCCATCGCCTTGGGGGAGAATTTGAGAATGTTCAGCGCCTCCTCGACCTTGCGGCCGCGAATCATTCCGGCGACGAGGTTGAGCTTCCGGGCAGAGCCGCGGATCGTGTTACCGATCGCGAGCGCTTCCTTCTCGCCCACCTTGCGGGGTGCAGCTGCCTTGCTCATGCGCGCTTGCCCTTCTTGTCGGACGCATGGCCGTGGAAAGTCCGCGTCGGCGCGAACTCCCCGAGCTTCATTCCGACCATGTCCTCATTGACCGACACCGGCACGAACTTACGGCCGTTGTAGACATTGAACGTGAGGCCGACGAACTGCGGCAGGATCGTGGAGCGGCGCGACCAGGTCTTGATCGGCGCACGGCCACCCTTGTCCTGCGCGGCTTCCGCTTTCTTTAGAAGCGAAAGCTCGACGAACGGACCTTTCCAGACGGAACGCGCCATGGATTAACCCTTCTTCTTCGCGTGACGCGACCGGATGATGAACTTGTCGGTCGCTTTGTTGTGACGGGTGCGGGCACCCTTGGTCGGTTTGCCCCACGGAGTGACCGGATGACGGCCGCCCGAGGTCCGGCCTTCGCCACCGCCGTGCGGGTGGTCGACCGGGTTCTTGGCAACGCCGCGGGTCAGAGGGCGCTTGCCCATCCACCGGGTGCGTCCGGCCTTGGCGAGGGTCTGGTTGGCGTTGTCGGGGTTCGACACCGCGCCGACCGTCGCCATGCAGTCCGAGCGGATATAGCGCTGTTCGCCCGAATTCAGGCGGACGATGACCATTCCGCGGTCGCGGCCCACGACCTGGACATAGGTCCCGGCGGCGCGAGCGATCTGGCCGCCCTTGCCGGGCTTCAGCTCGACGTTATGGACGATCGTGCCGACCGGCATTTGGCCGATCTGCATCGCATTGCCCGGCTTCACATCGACGCGCTTGCCGGCGATCACCTTGTCGCCCGGGCCGAGCCGCTGCGGAGCGAGGATGTAAGCCTGCTCGCCGCCCTCGTAGGTCACGAGCGCGATGAAGGCCGAGCGGTTGGGGTCGTATTC
>JBKPKF010000209.1:0-12043 GCA_046730995.1 Pseudomonadota bacterium | reverse complement strand
AGCGGCCGGGTCAGTCCGGAGATTTCGTTCCACGGCGGCCGGCGTACCTACGGCCGAGTCCAATTCGATGCGAGCGCGTACAAGCCTTTGTCGGATCGGATCGTTGCTGCGGGAAGGGTGCGCCTCGGCACGATCCTCGGCGCTGGTGTCTTCGACATGGCCCCGTCGCGGCGCTTCTATTCGGGCGGAGGCGGCTCCGTTCGGGGCTATGGCTACCAGCAGCTTGGACCCAAGGACATCGATGGCGATCCGATGGGGGGACGAGGCCTTGCCGAATTTGCCCTGGAAACACGGATCCGGCTGAAACAATTCGGCGGAAATTTCGGGGTCGTACCCTTCTTCGACGGCGGCTCGCTGACCACCGAGGCGCTGCCCGATTTCAAGGATTGGCGTTTCGCGGTCGGACTTGGCGCGCGCTATTATTCCAGTTTCGGACCGATCCGGATCGACCTCGGCGTTCCATTGAATCGGCAGAAAGGTGACGGACCCGTCGCGGTCACCGTCTCCCTCGGACAGGCCTTCTAGGGGTGGCGGACCAGATCGCCTCTGCGGAAGCCACGCCTGCCCGGCAGCGGCGATTGAGGCGGGACTGGGCTCGGCGGCTGGTCGACGAGCTTCTGGCGCTCTTCATTGCGTTGATGGTGTTGCTGGCTGCGGGGCTGGTCCTGCTCGACACCGCGCCAGGCCACCGCTTCATCGTCGACCGGATCGGGCAGATCGAGACTGCGTCCGGGCTGCGCTTCCACATCGCGCGGATCGACGGTTCGATCTTCGGGAAGTCGCAGCTGCGCTACGTGACTGTGTCCGACCAGAACGGAGTCTTCCTGACCTCGCCGGAGATCGAGCTCGACTGGTCTCCGGGCGCATGGCTGTACAATTCGCTTCAAATCGACAGCCTTACCGCCGCGCGCGCCACCCTTGTCCGGCTTCCGAAGCTGAAGCCGACGAAGAAAAAGGGTCCGATCCTGCCCAAGTTCGACATCCATGTCGGCGAGCTTCGGATCGATCGAATCGATATCGGGCCGCAGGTCGGAGGGCGGCCGCATAGCGGCAGGATAAGCGGCAAGGCCGATGTGCGTTCGGGCCGCGCGCTCATCGACCTGACGGCGCTCGTCAGCACCGGCGATAAGATCATCTTCCACCTGGATTCCGAACCGGGCCGAAACCGTTTCGACCTCGGCGCCCGCGTCGTCGCGCCGGAAAACGGCCTCGTCGGATCGATGATGGGAACGCGCCGCGCCATCAACCTGTCGATCGGCGGCGACGGAACCTGGACTCGTTGGCGCGGCAAGGCTTCGCTCGATCTGTCGAGCCGGCCGACGCTTCGACTCGCGCTCGGCGTCGACCAGGGCCGCTATCGCCTGCAGGGGCAGTGGGCCCCGGCCCAATTCCTGACCGGGAAATTCCACCGGCTGACGATGCCGGTGGTGGCTATCCGTGGCGATGCGACCTTGAAGGATCGGATTCTCGACGGGGAATTCTCGCTTGGATCGCCGGAGCTGCGGGCTGTCGCGAGAGGCGCGCTCGACCTCGGTAGCAACCGCTACCGCGGGCTTCGCCTTGGGGTGGACCTACTCAAGCCGCCTGCACTCTTCCCGAACATGACCGGCAAGAACGTCCGTTTGCTGTGGACCCTCGACGGACCATTCTCGACGGCGGATTATTCCTATCGCCTGGCGTCCCCGCATGTTCAGTTCGACGATACGGGTTTCGACGACCTGCGCGCCGAGGGCCGGGGACGTCTCACACCATGGCCGATGCGCGTCCCGATCCGCCTGACCGCACGCGCGATCACAGGAGTGGGCGACGTGGCTGGAGCGATGCTCGCTCATCCGCGGATCGAAGGCTGGCTGGCCATCACGCCCAAGCTGGTTCGCGGTGAGGATTTGCGGCTCACCAGCGCCAAGTGGAACGGAAAGCTATCCGTCCTCATCGACCTCGTGACCGGCCGGTTCGAAGTGCTGCTCTCCGGATCCATGCAACGCTACCTGATTCCCGGCCTCGGGATCGTCGATGTCATGACGGACCTCAAGGTCGTTCCCGGCCCGAACAACAAGGGGAGCCACGTCGTCGGCACCGCGAAGGCCTGGGTACGGCGGCTCGACAACAGCTTCTTCCGCGATCTCACGGGAGGCTTGCCCTCGTTGACCACGAACCTGGAGCGCGGCGGTGACGGGATCGTCCATTTCACGAACCTGCAGCTCTACTCGCCCAAGCTCAGGCTGTCGGGCGCCGGCCAGCGCTTCCGCGACGGCACGTTCCACATCGTGGCTGGCGGCCGGCAGGCGAAATACGGCCCGGTGAAGCTCACGCTCGACGGACATATCGAGCGGCCGAGGATCGACATGCTGCTCGACAGTCCGAACGAGGCGCTCGGAATCCGGGCGATGCGCCTACTCCTCGAACCGACCGCAGCCGGTTTCGACTATCGCGCCAGCGGCGGTTCGAAGCTCGGCCCCTTCACAAGCAACGGCCGGATCCTCCTGCCGAATGGCGGCCGCTCGGTGATCTCGATCGCGGCGCTCGATGCCGGCGGAGCGCATGCGAGCGGAGACCTTCGCTCGGATCCCGGTGGCTTCACTGGGCGGCTAGTCTTTGCCAACGGGACGATCGCCGGAACGCTTGACTTCGCTCCAGCGGGCGCATCGCAGAGAATCGACGCCCACCTCGCCGGCAACGGAGTCACCTTTCCGGGCGCCTTCTCCGTGCGAAGCGGCCGGGCGGACGGGATCATCATCCTCGCTGACGATCGAACCACGCTCGAGGGGGTGGTCGATGCGCGCGGAGTCGAGACCAGCGGGGTAACCCTCGCTCGGCTCACCGCCAATGCGAAGCTGGTCAACGGTGTCGGCCAGGTACGCGCCGCCTTCGCCGGCAGGCGCGGTGCGGCCTTCGCTTTTTCGACGCTGGCCGACGTTTCGCCGGATACGATCCGGATTACCGGCAGCGGAAGGATTGAACGCGAGCCGCTTGTGCTCAAACAGGCGGCCGTATTCACGCGCTCAGGCGACGGCTGGGCGTTGGCGCCGACGAGCCTCGATTTCGGAGGCGGCTCTGCCGTCGTTTCAGGCCGAACCGGTTCGCGTCCCGAGGTCCATGCACTGGTCCAGCACATGCCGCTCGGAGTGCTCGATCTCGCGTGGCCCAATCTCGACCTCAGCGGATCTGCGACAGGACGGCTCGACTATGCCTGGAAAGGCAACCGCAACGGTCGCCTCGACCTCAAAGTGCGCGGACTCAGCCGAGCGGGCCTCGTTCTCGCCTCGAAGCCGATCGATCTCGCCATCGTCGCCGCGATCGGCGGCAATCAGGCGGCCATCCGCGCAGTAGCCGGCAATGGCAGCACGATCATCGGGCGGGCTCAGGCGCGCTTCGCACCGATGGGCGGCGGACCTTTGGTCGCAGAGCTTCTCAATGCCCCAATGTTCGCGCAGCTGCGCTACGTGGGACCGGCCGATACGCTGTGGCGCCTGTCGGGAAGCGAGGTGCTCGACCTGTCAGGTCCGATCGCGATGGGCGCCGATATTGGCGGCCGATGGGCGGACCCGACGATCCGCGGCTCGCTGAAAACGGCAAATGCGCGCCTCGAGAGTCCTGTCACCGGAATGGTGATCGATCACGTTGCGGCTCAGGCCGTTTTTTCCGGGCCACGGCTCGTCTTCTCACAGATCACAGGCCAGACAATCGGCGGCGGGTCGGTGACGGGCACGGGCTCCGTCACTTTCAACGAAGGCCGGACGGCGCTCAACCTGTCCTTCAACGCGAGCCAGGCATTGCTGCTCAATCGCGATGACATCGCGGCTCGGGTCACGGGGCCGCTACAGGTCAAGTCGGACGGCCGGAACGGGACGATCTCCGGCAATTTTCGGCTCAACAAGGGCCTTTTCCAGCTCGGTCGCGCCACGGCGGCTGCCGCCGTCCCGCAACTGCAGGTGCGCGATCGCGGGCTCGACCCGGCGGATGTCATCGAAGCGGGAGATCTTCACCCGTGGAAGCTCGACATGAAAGTGGCTGGCTCCGATCTCAGGGTGACCGGCCTCGGGATCAGCAGCCGCTGGACGACCGATATCAACGTTGGCGGCTATGCCGATGCACCGCGGTTTACCGGGCGCGCCGACCTCGTTCGCGGTGACTATGATTTCGCCGGGCGCAACTTCAAGCTCGACCGCGGCACAATCCGCTTCCGCGGCGAGAGCCCGCCCGATCCTTTGCTCGATATCCACGCGGAAGCCCAGGTGCAGGGCCTGGACGCGAGCGTCATCGTTCGGGGCACTGGGCTCACCCCCGAGATAACCTTCGCAAGCACGCCTGCGCTGCCGCAGGACGAGCTCTTGTCGCGAATCCTGTTCGGGACCTCGATCACCAACCTGTCGGCGCCCGAGGCGCTGCAGCTGGCGTCCGCGGTGGCGGCCCTGCAGAGCGGTTCGGGCAGTCTCGATCCAATCAACAGCCTGCGCCGAGCGATCGGTCTCGACCGGCTGCGCATTGTCCCCGCCGACGTCGCCACCGGCCAAAAGACCGCCGTCGCGGCAGGCAAGTACATTACGCGCAAATTGTTCGTCGAAGTCGTCACCGACGGGCAGGGCTATTCGGCGACGCGCGCCGAATATCAAATCACGCGCTGGCTCTCGATCCTGTCGACCATTTCGACCGTGGGGCGGTCGAACGCCGCGGTGCGGATCAGCAAGGATTACTAATTCGTCGTGCCGGGCTTGACCCGGCATCCGCCTTCTCCTTCAAAGCGACAAGAACAGGCGGATCCCGGCTCAGGGCCGGGATGACGGGGAGGGCTCGCATCTCATGAAGAATTGGAAAGTCCGCAAGGTCATCTCCGCGCCGGAACTTCTCCCTGAAGAACATCGGCTCGCGCGCTCGCTGTCCTGGCCGCATCTGGTGGCGCTTGGGGTGGGCGCGATCGTCGGCACCGGCATATTGACGCTCATCGGCGTCGGCGCCGGCAAGGCGGGCCCCGCGGTGATCCTGTCCTTCGCGATTGCCGGGGTCATCTGCGCCTGCGCGGCGCTGGCCTATGCGGAGGTGGCAACGATGATTCCGCAGGCGGGATCGGCCTATACTTACAGCTATGCCGTATTCGGCGAACTGATCGCATGGATGATCGGCGTCGCCCTCATCCTCGAATATACTTTGGTGGTCAGCGCGGTTGCCGTCGGCTGGTCAGGATATGCGGCCGGATTCCTCAAATCGATCCATCTCGGCTTGCCTGACGCGTTAGTTCAGGGGCCCGAACTCGGTGGAATCCTCAACCTTCCGGCCATCTTCATCATCTGGGTGGTTGCAGGCCTCCTCATTGCCGGAACCCGCGAGAGCGCAACTCTCAACGCCATCCTGGTGGTTATTAAGATGGTGGCCCTCGCCATGTTCATCGCGGTTGCTTTGCCCGTGTTCAACGCAGCGCATTTCGACCCATTCATGCCCTTCGGCTTCCCGCGCAGCGGACCGTCGGGAAGCGAGGTCGGAGTGATGGCCGCGGCAGCCATCATCTTCTTCGCCTTTTACGGTTTCGACGCGATCGCCACCGCTGCCGAGGAAGCCAAGAATCCGAGCCGCGATCTCGCGATCGGCATCGTCGGATCGATGATCGTCTGCGTTATCATCTACATGGCCGTCGCGGTCGCAGCCATCGGAGCGGTCGCTTACTCTGGCTTTGCCAATAGCCCGGAGCCGCTGGCACTGATTTTGCGCGACATTGGACAGCCGTGGGCAGCGCGCGTCCTCGGAGCATCGGCCGTGATCGCCCTTCCGACCGTCATTCTCGCCTTCTTCTACGGCCAAAGCCGGATCTTCTTCACCGTCGCGCGTGACGGGCTCCTGCCAAGTCCGCTCGCACGGGTTTCGAGTCGCGGAACACCGGTCCGGATCACGGTCTTCACGGCCATCGTCACGTCCGTATTCGCTGGCCTGATCCCGCTGACCGCAATTGCGGCGCTCGCCAACGCCGGAACCCTGGCGGCGTTCGTCGCGGTCTGTGCAGCGATGCTGACCTTGCGCAAGCGCGAACCGAACAGGGAGCGGAAGTTCCGTACACCTGCCGCCTGGCCGGTCGGCATCGTCGGAATCCTCGGTTGTCTCTATTTGTTCATCAGCCTTCCCAATCGGACTCAGCTGTTCTTCCTCACCGCTCAGGTCGTCGGCCTCATCCTCTACGCGATCTACGGCAGCGGAGCGGCCGAGAGAGCTCGCGCGAAGTCCGGTACCTAAGATGGAAGCTCCAAAGACGGGGGATCCGCTGCCGCGGTCCCTCGTTCCCCTGCTGATCGGCGTCATCCTCATTCCGGGGACGCTGGGTAGCTCAGCGACGATCTTCAACGACGGAGACGTCAGCTGGCACATCGCTACCGGCCAGTGGATTCTCGACCATGGCACGATTCCGCGCACCGATCCCTTCTCATTCACCTGGGCGGGTCAGCCTTGGGTCCCCTTCGAGTGGCTGTCCGAGGTCATCTTAGCAGGGTCTTACCGGCTGGCCGGTTATAGTGGAGTCGCTGCCCTCGCGACGGCGGCGATGATGATTCTCCACGCGATTGTCTTCTTCAACGCCGCCCGGTTCGTCCGTCCTTGGGCCGTCGTCGGCGGGTTGATCGCGATGGACGCCGTGCTTGTTCCCATGATGCTCGCTCGTCCGCATTTGCTTGGGTGGGCCATCATCGCGTTCTGGACTTGGCTGATGCTTCGAGCGCGGGAACAGGATCGCGCTCCTCCGCTCGCCGCGGCCCTGCTGATGGTCATCTGGACGAACCTGCACGGAAGTTTCGTGTTGGGCCTGCTCATCGCCGGCGCTTTCGGAATTGAGGCGCTTCTCGTTTCAAGCGATCGCAGACGCGTGCTGCGGCAGTGGCTGCCATTCGGAATCGCGTGCGTGACCGCAATCTTAGTCAACGCAAATGGGTTCGCAGGCGTGGTCCATCCGTTCCTCGTCGCAAAACTCTCGCACCTGCCGTTGATCGATGAATGGAAGCCGTCCAATCCGACGGTGACCCCGTTCTTCTTCGCGGTGCTCGCGGGCTCGCTATTGCTGATCTTGCTGAAGCGGCCGCGCATGCATCCCATTCGGTGGCTGCTGCTCGGGACTTTCCTTGCGCTCGCCCTCTTCCAGATGCGGCACCAGGCCGTCCTGGCCATCGTCGCAGCGATGCTTTTGCCCGAAGCGCTCGCTCAGGCCGGCCGCGCGCCGGACGAGCGGCGTCCGGTTCTGGCGATCACGGCCGGGGCAATCGCCGTTCTGGTCGCAATCCGCGCGGCGCTGCCGGTGACGCTTCCACATACTGAAGCGAATCCCTGGAAGCTGATTGCAGCTGTGCCGAAGCCGTTGCGGGCCGAGCCGGTGCTGAACGGCTACGTGATGGGAGGGCCGCTTATTTTGTCCGGCATCCGCCCGTACGTCGATGGGCGAAGCGACATGTACGGTGACCAATTGATCGTCGACTACAAGCGGATCACCGAGGGCGACCGGCCGACCGTCGAAGCGGCTGTGCAGCGCTGGAACATCCGCTGGGCGATCCTGCCTATGAGGTACCGGAAACTTATCGCGCTTCTCGACCGCTCACCCGAGTGGCGGCGAATCTACGCGGATAAGGTCGGCGCGATTTACGTTCGCAACTAACGTTTCAGGAAACCTTCCAGCGATTGCCGCAATTCGCCGATCGACATGCGCTGCCACTGCTCGTCCCATGGGGAATCCGATGCAGTGATGCCCGGCTTGAGGTAGGACGGCGCTTCCCAGCGAGCGGAAGCCACTTCGGGCCGCGCGCTGGCGAGCTCCGCCAGGTCGAACGGCTTGCTGAAACGAAGCCCGGCCGTGTCGCCCGCTACCCAGGCCACCGTCGAACTTAGCTGTATCGCCTCACCAAGCTCGAGCATCGGTTCGGCACCAACTCGAAGCGGTGCGCCGCACTCAATCATGGCGCCCGTTTCGGAAATGTTGCGAAGCCGGCAGGGCGTGCTCTGGAAATTGTGATGGACCTGGCCGGACCAAATGAGCGGATGCCGGCGCTCGTGGCGGTGCTCATTTTCGAATGCCTGCTCGATTTCCTCAGCGGGCGCTTCAAGTTCGACCTCGGGAAAGCTCTTGGCGATCACCCCGCGAAGTACGTTCGCGCGTTCGCCCGCGGAGCAATCAAGACGCGTTTCATGAGCAAATTCAAGGCCAATGCGATCACCCTTGATCCAGCGCACCGCGCATTCGATCGTACCGTTTTCGCCAAGGTGAAGCTGGACCTTATCCCAAAGCATCGGCTCGAATGCGGCTGACACCATGGCGCCGCCGCCTGACAAGTTGACCAGCTGGACTCCGTGACTCTGGCCATTGTGCGTCGCGGTCACCTGCTCGTCGGGCAACCGGTGCCGATCGCCGTCGCGGGTATTGGCGCGGCGTGCTTCCTCGCGAGTGACGGCAATACTGTTCAGCGTGTCGGCTTTGGCTCCTTTCGGCGCCTTCGCCTGAACGACCGGATTTTCGTCTTTCTGTCCGCCAAAGATCTTGGCACGGATATTCATCGCGACGCTCCGCTGCACACGTGTCACCGAGCTTATCGCCTAACAGGGTTACTTAATGGTGCATTTGACATGCGGACCCGGTGGAGAGGGTAGCGGAGGGGTTGGGGGGCCCCCTCCACCGGGATCTGGATGGCGGACTACGAACTGTAATACATGTCGAATTCGACCGGGCTGGGCGTCGTCTCCCAGCGCATCACGTCTTCCCACTTGAGCTCGGTGTAGGCGTCGATCTGGTCGTCGCTGAATACGTCGCCGCGGGTCAGGAAGGCGCGGTCGTTATCGAGGCAGACGAGCGCCTCGCGAAGCGAACCGCATACCGTCGGGACGTTGACCAGCTCCTGTGGCGGGAGGTCGTAGAGATTCTTGTCCATCGGGTCGCCCGGATGGATTCGGTTCTGAATCCCGTCGAGGCCGGCCATGAGCAGCGCGGAATAAGCGAGATAGGGGTTGGCCAGGGCGTCGGGGAAGCGGAACTCGACCCTTTTGGCTTTCTCGCCGGCGCCGTACGGTATGCGGCATGAGGCGGACCGGTTGCGGCTCGAATAAGCGAGCAGGACGGGGGCCTCGAAGCCCGGAACCAGGCGCTTGTAGCTATTGGTCGTTGGGTTGGTGAATGCGTTCAAGGCACGGGCGTGCTTGATGACTCCGCCGATGAAATAGAGCGCGGTCTCGCTTAGGCCCGCATAGCCGTTGCCGGCGAAGAGCGGCTTCCCGCCCTTCCAGATCGACATGTGGGTGTGCATTCCGGAGCCATTATCCTTGGCGATCGGCTTCGGCATGAAGGTCGCGGTCTTGCCGTAGGCATGGGCGACCATGTGGACCACGTACTTGTAGATCTGCATTCGGTCCGCTGTCTGGACCAGGCTGCCGTAAGTGAGTCCCAGCTCGTGCTGCGAAGCCGCGACCTCGTGATGGTGCTTGTCCATCGGCAGGCCCATCTCGAGCATGGTCGCGACCATCTCGCCGCGGATGTCCATCGCGCTGTCGACCGGAGCGACCGGGAAATAGCCGCCCTTGGCGCGCGGCCGGTGGGCGAGGTTCCCGCCCTCATATTCGCGCATCGTGTTGGTAGGCAGCTCGATATCGTCGATCTTGAAGCCGGACGCATTGTAGCCGTCTTCGAAGCGGACGTCGTCGAACATGAAGAATTCGGCTTCCGGCCCGACGAACACCGTGTCGCCGGCGCCCGACGCCTTGAGATAGGCCTCGGCGCGGGTCGCAGTCGAACGCGGATCGCGGCCATAGAGTTCGCCCGTCGACGGCTCGACGATGTTGCAGAACAGGATGAGCATCGGGGTCGCCGAAAATGGGTCGACATAGGCGGCGTCGAGGTCCGGCTTCAGGATCATGTCGGATTCGTTGATCGCCTTCCACCCGGCGATCGAGCTGCCGTCGAACATGAATCCGTCGGTGAGATTGTCCTCATCAACGACGCCCGAGGCCATGGTCAGGTGCTGCCACTTGCCCTTCGGGTCGGTGAAGCGGAGGTCGACCCAATCGATCTCCTCGTCTTTAATGCGCGACAGAATCGCGCCCGCATCGGTCGGCTTCGCCATGTCTTACTTCCCTGCTCTCGTTCCCGCCTTAAGCGGGATCATTGACCTCAAAGCCCGCCAAACGCCCTCCGGGACTCTCCGCTAGCCGCGGGAGTGACGGGCAAGTTGATTCGAGCTTGGGAGTCCAGATTCCCGACCTTGCGCCAAGAGTCAGGAGGGACGTGAGGATTTCACCGTGGCTTACGCCCCGTTGCTGGCAAGCCGTAATCGTAAATCGGCAGTTCACCGCTCCCCGGTCATGGGGGCGACCGACGGGGGACGCCGTCTGGTCCGTTAGTTTAGGATCGGTGAGTAAAAGGATGTCTCGATCCATGATAAAATCTCTGTTCATCGCCGCGGCGGCCGTCTCGGCGGTCGCTACCCAGGCCCAGGCGCAAGACACCCCTCCGCCGCTGCAGACCCCTCAGCAGGCCGTGCCCGGTCCGCAGGCCAATCTGCGCGGCAATTGGCTGCAGGCCGATATGACCCGCCAGCAAGCGCAGCAGCGCGCAGACATGCTCTTCCAGCGGCTCGACGCCAACCACGACGGCGTGCTGACGCGGGCGGAGGCCGAGCAGGCCGCATCCCAAATGGGCGGGCAGGCGGGCGGTCGCCGCGGAAGGCTCGTCGAACGCCTGTTCTCACAGGGCGACAGCGTCACTAAGGCCCAGTTCCAGGGTCAAGCCCTTGCCCGGTTCGACCGGCAAGACATCAACCATGACGGCGTGGTCACCGCCGACGAGCGGCAACAGTCGCGCGGCCAGCGCCGGCAGGAGCGCGGTGATTAATAGGCCCGGCGCTGGGCGGAAACGAGCATTCTCAGCAGCATGGCGACAGGGCGGGGCACTCCGACCTTGCCCTCCAGCCAAAGGCTGACCGCGGACCGGGACACGCCGATCGCCTGGGCAAGGTCGTTCTGGGTGCGATAACCGAGGCTTCGCATCGAGTTGCGCAGCTCATCGGGCGACATCGAAGCGAGGCGCTCATCCAACATTAAATCGCGTCCGCTCCCCTATCGCCGGTGCGAATCCGGATCGCCTGTTCGACGTCAATAACGAAAATCTTGCCATCTCCTATCCGCCCGGTCCGGGCCGCATTCTCGATCGCCTCGATCGCATTTTCGACCATCCCGTCCTCGACGATCACTTCGACCTTCACCTTCGGCAGGAAGTCGATGACATATTCGGCGCCGCGGTAGAGCTCCGTATGGCCCTTTTGGCGTCCGAAGCCCTTTACTTCCGCCACGGTGATTCCGCTGACACCCACCTCGTGCAGCGCGTCCTTCACATCGTCGAGCTTGAATGGCTTGATGATCGCTTCGATCTTCTTCACCCGGAGGTCTCCATGCGCGCGCTGACATGCTAATGCCCAATCGCTGCCGCAATTCCAAGCAAAGGCCGCTCGCGAAATGAAAGCGATCATCCTATCCGCCGGTCAGGGCTCGCGCCTCGGCCACCTCGTCGACGACCGGCCCAAGTGCCTGATCGACTTCAACGGCCGTTCATTGCTCGACCGCCAGCTCGACACGCTCGAAGCGAACGGAGTGCATGAAGCCATTGTCGTTACGGGATTCCACGACGAACTGGTCCAGCAGGCGATCTCGCGCCGCACCGGCGGGCCGAGCGTCCGGACAATCTACAATCCCTTCTACAAAGTCGCCGACAACACAGGCTCATTATTCATGGCCCGCGAAGAGCTCACCGGCGATTGCCTGGTGTGGAATGGCGATACGCTCGTTTCGCAGGCGCTCATGAGCAAGGTCGTCGGGAACGATCGCAGAGGCATCTGTGTCACGATCGACCGGAAGGCCGACGGCTACGACGAGGACGACATGAAGGTCGTCGAGGACGGCGGGCGGCTCAAAGCGATCGGAAAGCGGATCAGCGACGGGGTCAATGCCGAGTCGATTGGGCTGCTCGCGTTCCGAGCTGGCGGCGCCGAGCAGTTCCGCGAGGCGATCGAAGCGGCCATGCGGACCCCCGAAGGCACGACCA
>JBKPKF010000208.1:0-7053 GCA_046730995.1 Pseudomonadota bacterium | reverse complement strand
GCTCCAATGCGGTTGACGTGTTGGTGATCGATTCGGTCGCGGCGCTGGTTCCGCGCGCGGAGATCGAAGGCGAGATGGGCGACATGCAGCCGGGCCTCCAGGCGCGGCTGATGAGCCAGGCGCTGCGCAAGCTCACCGGCTCGATCAGCCGCTCGCGCTGCACGGTCATTTTCATCAACCAGGTGCGAATGAAGATCGGCGTGATGTACGGCAATCCCGAGACGACGAGCGGAGGCAATGCACTGAAATTCTATGCCAGCGTCCGGCTCGACATTCGCCGCACCGGCCAGATCAAGGAGCGCGACGACATCATCGGCAATACGACGCGGGTAAAGGTCGTCAAGAACAAGGTCGCGCCGCCGTTCAAGCAGGTCGAATTCGATATTATGTACGGCCAGGGAATTTCGAAGACCGGCGAGATCCTCGATCTTGGGGTCAAGGCCGGGCTGGTCGAGAAATCCGGCGCCTGGTTCAGCTATGACTCGGTGCGGATCGGCCAGGGCCGCGAGAACGCCAAGGTCTATCTCAAGGAGAATCCCGACGTCGCGCAGCGGATCGAAAATGCGATCCGTGGCAAGACCGAAGAAGTCGGCGAAGCGCTGATGGTCGGCGAGGAAGCGGACGAGGAAGAGAGCGCAGCGAACTAGTCCGGGGCACTAGTTCGACCGATCTCTGTCGTAGCCGAATAGCCCCGGGGAAGTCTCTTTCTTGGCTCCCGGAAAGGGGCTTCCTAGGCGAGGCCCTCGGGCACCGCTGTCGATTCCCCGGCGGCTTCCTGCTCCTCAGGGTTGGCGCGCATGGGGGCGAACAACCGTTTCGGCTCGGTGAGCACAATCGCCACGAATCCGAGAGAGGCGCAGATCGCGGTTCCGATGAGGTAGGGAGTCGCGGTCCCGTCGAACGCCTGCCCGATCGCGAAGCCGATCATCGCTGCGAAGAGCGTGCTGATCACACCCTGGACCGACGAGGCGGTGCCGGCGATCGGCGCCATATGCTCCATCGCCAGGGTGCCGAGGTTCGAGGACGCAAAGGCGAAGCAGCACATCGTCAGCGCCTGCAACAAGATGAACGTGATCAAATTCTCAAAGCCAAGAAGCGCCAAGCCGGCGTGCGCGGCAGTCACGAAGACGAGCGCCGCGGCTGCAGTATGACCGACCCGCCTCAAACCGAATCGGCCCACGACCCGCGAATTGGTCCAGGAGGCTAGGGCCATCGGTGCCGCGACTGCCGCGAAGACCAGGCCGATGAAGCGTCCTTCCCCGAACGCATCGAACACGATCTGCTGGATCGACGCAATATAGGCGATCAGCGCCGAGAAGATGATCGTCAACGAGATCGTATAACCGCGCGATTGCCGCTCGCGGACCGTTTCCCAGACCGCCGCCAGCATGTCGCGCGGGTTGAGCGAGCGGCGATACTCCGGATGAAGGGTTTCAGGCAGGCGCCACCAGGACCAAATCAGCATGGCCGCCGCGTAGACGGCGAGCACGATGAAGATCGCGCGCCATGAGGCGACGAGCAGGATTGCCTGGCCGATGTTGGGCGCCAGCACCGGAACCAGCATGAATACCATGAAGACGAGGCTCATCACGCGCGCCATGGCTTCGGCTTCGAACAAGTCACGGACCATCGCGACGACGAGGACTCGGGTGACGGCCGCGGATGCCCCCATCGCGACGCGTCCGGCAATCAGCAATGGAAAGGTTCCGGCGAACGCGCACAACAAGGCGAACAGGCCGTACAGGATGATCCCGGCGCCGAGCACCGGCTTGCGCCCGAAGCGGTCGGCGAGAGGTCCCCACACGAGCTGGGTGGACGCGAACCCCACGAAATATGCGACGACAACGAGCTGCCGATGATTTTCTTCGGCGACGTGAAGCGACTGGCCGATGTTCGGCAGCGCGGGAACCATCGCATCGATCGCGAACGCGTTGAGCGCCATCAGCCCGGCAAGCATCGCGGTCATCTCGCGCATGCCGGGGCGCTTCACGCCATCCTGAAAAGCCGATTCGAACATGGGACGCTTCCGCTGGCCGATTGCCGCGAGGCGTGCAACAAAAGGCTCAGCGGAGGCGGACGATTGATCGATACTGTGGCAAGAGTGCGCCTGATCGGGCTTCCGACCGACAGCCACTCGTCCTTTCTTCGCGGCCCTGCCGCCGCGCCGCCTTTGATCCGCGCCGCGCTCCATTCCGAGCATAGCAATATGGCCGCCGAATCCGGGCTCGAGGTCGGCGAGGACGTTGTCGAAGACGCCGGGGACCTCGCGCTCGACGAGTCCGCGGCCGACTTCGAGCGTATCCGTGCCGCCGCCGCGGCGGCCGCGACCGATGGCGCCAGGCCGATCTTTCTCGGCGGCGATCATATGGTGACCTATCCGATTGTGAGCGGGCTCGCGGCCGTCCACGGCGCAATCAACATCCTGCATTTCGACGCCCACCCTGATTTGTACGACGACTTCGGCGGCGACAGGCTGAGCCATGCTTCTCCCTTCGCGCGCATCATGGAGGAGGGGCTCACAAAGCGCCTGGTCCAAGTCGGGATTCGCACGCTCAACCGGCATTGCCGCGAGCAGGCCGAGCGGTTCGGCGTCGAGATCATCGAAATGCGCGACTTCGAGCGGGCCTCAGTCCCTGTTCCCGACGAGCCGCTCTACGTCAGCATCGATCTCGACGCGCTCGATCCAGCCTATGCGCCTGGCGTATCCCACCACGAGCCGGGCGGTTTGAGCGTCCGCGATGTCCTTTCGGTTCTTGCCCGCGTCGAGACGCCGATCGTGGGTGCCGACGTGGTGGAGTATAATCCGACGCGCGACGTGAACGGCGTAACGGCCGTCGTCGCTGCGAAATTGGTCAAGGAGCTCGCGTCCTTGGCGTGGAGGAATTGATGAGCATGCAACTCACACGGCGCAGGATCCTTGCCGGCACGGGAGTATTGGCTGCGACCATGGCCGTGCCATGGGCGCGGGTTGTCGCGGCGGCCGCGGAAGCCGTCCCGTCGATCCCGATTCCTCCGCCCATCAGCAGTGCAGAACGCGTGCAGCGGCTCGCCCGGGCGAAGGAATTGATGCGAAGCGCAGGAATCGGCGCCGTCCTTGTCGAGTCCGGGCCGAGCCTCGATTATTACACGGGGGTCCAATGGTGGCGGAGCGAGCGCCTGACCGCCGTGGTGATCCCCGCGGAGGGCGATCCGATCATCGTCACGCCTTTCTTCGAGCGGCCGAGCATCGCCGAAATGCTCAAGATTCCAGCCGAAATCCGCACCTGGAACGAGGATGAGGAGCCGTTGAAACTCGTCGCCGATTTCCTCCACGAGCGGCGCGTCGCCGACCGGCCGATCGCCCTGGAGGAAACGGACCGCTACTGGATCTTGGACCGGTTGAAACAGCAGCTGCCCGGTGTCGGGATCGTCAGCGCCAACCCGGTCGTCCGGGCGCAGCGAATGATCAAATCGCCGGCTGAGCTCGCCCTCATGCAGGCTGCGAACGAAATCATGCTCGCCTCGCTGCGCTACGCCGGCGAGCGGACGCGGGTCGGAATGACGGCGGCAGACATCGATGCCAACATCTCCGCCGTGCACAAGCAGATGGGCTCCGCCTATGACGGGGGCCTTGTGCTGATCGGGGAGGCGTCGGCCTATCCGCACGGCAGCAAGAAGCCGCATGTCGTGCAAAAAGGCGACATCGTCCTCCTGGATTGCACCAGTTCGGTCCACGGCTACCAGGCGGACATCACGCGCACCTTCGTCGTCGGCACTCCATCGGCGGAACAGCGCAAGCTGTGGGACCAGGTCCATCAGGGCCAGCAGATTGCGATTGAGGCGGCGAAGGTCGGCGTGCCCGCGGGAAGCGTCGATGATGCCGTTCGGCGGGTCTATGAAAGCTGGGGCTTCGGCCCCGGCTATCGGCTTCCGGGCCTGTCCCACCGAACGGGCCACGGGATCGGAATGGAAGTGCATGAGCCCATCTATCTCGTCCATGGCGAGACGACTCCGCTGGCGCCGGGCATGTGTTTTTCCGACGAGCCGGGACTCTATATCCCCGGCAAGTTCGGAGTCCGGCTCGAGGATTGCTGGCACATGACGGAAAGCGGGCCGAAATTCTTCACCCAGCCGCCACCGAGCATCGACCAGCCGTTCGGAGCGGGCACGCCCAGCAGGGTCGAAAGGGGATAGAGCCGGCCTAGAAGTGGTCGTGGACCTTGCCGGTCCGCTTCACGTGCGAGGGCGCATGCGGCCCCTCGATGTCCGCCGGCTCCTCCGGGTCGAGCTCGCCCTCCCAGCGCGCGACAACGCTTGAAGCGACGGCATTGCCGACGACGTTGGTGGCCGAGCGTCCCATGTCGAGGAAATGGTCGACGGCGAGGATCAGCAACAATCCGGCTTCGGGGATTCGGAACATCGACATGGTCGCCGCGATGACGACCAGGCTGGCCCGGGGGACGCCCGCCATGCCCTTGGACGTGATCATCAGCACGAGGAGCATCGTGATTTCCTGGCCGATGCTGAGATGGATGCCGTAGGCCTGCGCGATGAAAATCGTCGCGAAGGTCATGTACATCATCGACCCGTCGAGATTGAACGAATAGCCGAGCGGCAGGACGAAGCTTGCGATTCGCGGGGGTACCCCGAAGCGGTCGAGCGCTTCCAGGGTACGGGGGTAGGCGGCCTCGGACGAGGCGGTTGAAAAGGCCAGCACGACGGGATCGCGGATGTAGCGGACGAGGTGACGCGTCCTCGGTCCGACGATCACGAAGCAGGCCCCGATCAACAGCGCCCAAAGGATGATTAGCCCGAGGTAAAAACTGCCGACGAACTTGCCGAGGGTCGCGATAATCGTCGGGCCCTTTTCAGCAAGCGCGCTGGTGACGGCGGTGAACACGGCGAACGGCGCAAAACGCATCACGTAATTGGTCACCTGGAGCATGACCCGCACGAGGGCTTCTACTCCGCGGACGATCGGCTTTCCTTTTTCGCCGATGGCGGTCAGCGCGACCCCGAAGAAACAGGAGAAAATGACGATCGGCAGGATCTCGTTGGTGCTCATCGCCTCGAAGATCGAGGCCGGGACGACGTGGCTGACGAAGTCCTTGAGGTTGAACGCAGCGGTTTCGACACCGCTCGCGGCGGTCGCGGGCGGGATCGGCAGGTTCAGCCCGACGCCCGGGTGAAGCGCGGTGACGAGGATCAGGCCGAGCGTCAGAGACACGAGGCTGGCGAGGATGAACCAGCCGATCGAACGCACGGCGACGCGTCCCAAAGCGGCGATGTCGCCCATGTGCGCAATCCCGGCGACGAGCGTCGAGAAAACCAGTGGCGCTATGATCATCTTGATCATCCGCAGGAACAGCGTCGTGACGATGCTGAGATATTCGGCGATCGATTTCAGCCGCTCTTCGCTCGCCGGGGTTCCATCATCGATCGCATAGTGAAGCGCGAGGCCAGTGATGATCCCGAGGGCGAGCGCGATCAGGATGAATTGCGTCAGTCGTTTCGCCACGCTCCGGCCTCCTTTCCGTCGTCATTGCGAGGAGCGCAGCGACGAAGCAATCCAGCCCTCTTTTCTGGATTGCTTCGCTTCGCTCGCAATGACGGCGGTTCGCGTCAAGCTTCACAGCCGTGGAGCGCATCGGCTAGGGCGCTTCCATGACCGGGGAAGTCACCGAATTCGGACGCAGCGTGCTTCACGACGAGGCGCGCGCACTCGACGCTTTGGCAGGCAGTCTCGGCGAAGCCTTCGAGCGAGCGGTGGGGCTGATTCTGGAATGCCCGGGGAAATTGATCGTCAGCGGCCTCGGCAAATCCGGCCATGTGGGAAGGAAGATCGCAGCGACCTTCGCATCGACCGGTACGACGGCCACATTCCTCCATCTCGCCGAGGCGATCCATGGCGATCTTGGAATGGCGGCCAAAGGCGATGTCGCGATCCTGATCTCGCAGAGTGGGGAAACGGCGGAGCTGGAGCCCGTGATCGACCATTTTCAGGGCGCCAGGATTCCGATCGTCGCAATCACCGGAAATTCGGGCTCGATGCTGGCTGAAGCGGCAACGGCTGCGCTCGTGCTGCCACATTGGCCCGAAGTCGGCCCAGAATCGGTCGCTCCCACAACCTCAACGACCATGACCCTGGCGCTCGGAGATGCCTTGGCGATGACCGTGATGCGCCAAAAGGGCTTTACTCGAACCGATTTCGGCCGGCTTCATCCGGGCGGATCGCTCGGCGCACGCCTGAAGCCGGTCAGCCGCCTGATGCACTCTGGCAAGGACGTCCCGCTCGTCGACCAAAATACGAGCATGCATGATGCGGTGCTCGAAATGAGTGCGAAGCGGCTCGGCATCGTTGGGGTCACGGATGAAGCCGGAGCCCTTGTCGGGGTGATCACCGACGGCGATTTGAGAAGGCACATCGAACAGGGCCTCGACCATCCGGCATCGGCCTTCATGAGCGCGAATCCCAAGACCATTGTCCCGGATTCGCTCATCGATGAAGCGCTTACCCTCTTCGACGAGCATAAGATCACGACTTTGTTCGTGGTCGAAGGCGGCAAGCCCGTCGGGGTTCTCCACATCCACGATTGCCCGGCAGCACGGTGAACACGGTCATCCTGATCCCGGCGCGCTACCAGTCGACGCGTTATCCGGGAAAGCCGCTCGTCGACCTGAAAGGCCTTGGGGGCATCGCGAAGCCATTGATCCAGCGGAGCGTCGAGGCGGCGCGACGGGTCTCGGGAGTCTCCGGAGTATTCGTGGTCACGGATGATGAACGCATTGCGGACGCCTGCACGGGATTCGGGGTTGGCGTGATCATGACCTCACCCGAATGCCGCAACGGGACCGAGCGCTGCGCCGAGGCTCTCGCCCAGCTTCATGATCCGGAGCTCGTGATCAATTTCCAGGGCGACGCACTGCTGACGCCGCCCGGCTTCGTCGAAGCGCTGATTGCGCGGATGGAAGGCGACAAGGACGCGCTTGTGGCGACTCCTGCGATGCAGCTGAGGGCCCAGGCGGTCCGAGCGCTTCAGGCCGAGGAAGCCGCCGGCCGGGTCGGAGGGACAA
>JBKPKF010000207.1:0-1325 GCA_046730995.1 Pseudomonadota bacterium | reverse complement strand
GCCGTGTCGGCAGCGGCATTGGCCGTGTCGGCAGCGGCATTGGCCGTGTCGGCTGCGTTGAGCGCGTTGTCGGCGTTCGCCGTAACTTCGGCGTTCGCAGCGTTCGTGTCGGTGACAGCCGCATTCTCGACGTTGGTGTCGGCGGCGTTATTGGCGGCTTCCTGCTTGTTGCACGCGGCAAGGCCGAGCGCGAGGACCGCAACGGTCACAGCAACTTTCTTCATGATCGTTCCACTCCCTTTATAGGTGCCCTCTCGGGCACCGGTCTCGGCCTGTCCTACGAATCGATCCAGGCCAGCGTCGGCCAATAGCGACAATCTCTACTTCGGCACAAGGGATTATTTTCACGAGCAGAATTGACCATATAAAGATATGTTTATATCTTTAACCGATGCCGTCCGAGCTCCCACTCGCCGACCATTTCCAGGCGCTGGCCGATCCCACTCGGCTGCGCATCCTCGCTCTCCTGCGGATTATGGAGCTATCTGTCGGGGAGCTCGCGCAGATCCTCGGCCAGAGCCAGCCGCGCGTATCGCGGCACCTCAAAATCCTTTCGGACGCTGAGGTTCTCGAGCGACGCAAGGAGGGGAGCTGGGTATTCCTCACCCTGACCGACGGCGGGCGGATTGAGCCGATGTTCGCGCTGATCGACTCCTGGTCGGACGGACCGACTCGCGCGCTCTTCGCGTCGGACGCATCTCGAACGGAGACGATTCGCGCTGAACGCGCGGAAGCGGCGAACCGCTATTTCGCGGGCCACGCCGAGGTGTGGGACCAGATCCGCTCGCTGCACGTCGCCGAAAGCGAGGTTGAACGGGCCATCGATCGAGCGCTGGGCAGACGACCGCTCGGCCGCCTGGTCGACATCGGGACCGGCACCGGGCGGATGATCGAGCTGTTCGGCCCTCGCTCGAGCCAGGCGACCGGCATCGATCGCTCCTCGGAAATGCTGCGCCTCGCGCGGGTGAAGTTGGAGGCCGCCGGAATTGCCTCGAGCCTCCGGCAGGGCGACATGTACGCGCTTCCGCTCGCCGACGAGAGCGCCGACAGCATCATTATCCACCAGGTGCTGCATTACGCCCACTCGCCGGCGTCGGCGATTGCGGAGGCGGCGCGGGTTCTGGCTCCGGGCGGAACCCTGCTTGTGGTCGATTTCGCGGCCCATGATCGCGAAGAGCTGCGCACGAGCGACGCCCATATCCGCCTTGGGTTCGACGATGATGTAATGAGGACCTGGTTCGCTTCGGCGGGCCTCACGATCGATGAGATCGAGCACCTCGAGGGCGGTGAGTTGACCGTAACCTTGTGGCGCGGAGTGAAAGCGC
>JBKPKF010000206.1:0-6569 GCA_046730995.1 Pseudomonadota bacterium | reverse complement strand
GCTTTCCACCCATTGCGGACATTATCGCCCGGCACGCTCTAGTCTCATAGGCGCCGCAATCGCGCCCCATTGCGTTGCTTAAGCGCGGGCGCAGCACTAACGGGACGAGCATGTCTGACCGCGAGCAAACCTACGCCAAAGTCCTCGAGCTCACCGAGCCCTTCAACAAGAAAGGCATCGAGGTAACTGAGGCCACGCGCTTCGCCGCGGACCTCGAATGGGACAGCCTCACCGTGCTCGATTTTGTCGCCAATATCGAAGATGAGTTCGATGTCATCATAACGATGAACATGCAGGCCGAGATCGAGACCGTCGGCCAACTCGTCGACGCGCTCGGACGGCTGAAGGCGTGAACGACCTTTTTTCGAAGTTCGACCCGCTGATCGAGCAGCGCGAAACGCTCCTGAAATCGGGCGTCACGGACCCGTTCAACCTGGTGATGGAAAAAGTCGAGAGCCCGACCGTGGCGATTTGCAACGGCCGCCGGACCGTCCTGCTCGGGACCTATAACTATATGGGCATGACGTTCGACCCGGACGTCGTCGCGGCCGGAAAGACCGCGCTTGACGACTTCGGCTCCGGAACGACTGGGAGCCGAGTCCTGAACGGTACGTACGGCGGCCACAAAGCCGTCGAGCAGGCGCTCAAGGACTTCTACGCCATGAACCATGCCATGGTCTTTTCGACCGGCTACCAGGCGAACCTCGGGATCATTTCGACGATCGCCGGCAAGGACGACTACATCATCCTGGACATCGACAGCCACGCGTCGATCTACGACGGCTGTGCACTCGGCAACGCGCAGATCGTCCCCTTCCGCCACAACGACGTCGACGCGCTCGACAAGCGCCTGAAGCGCCTTCCGCCAGAAGCGGGCAAGCTCGTGATTCTCGAGGGCGTCTATTCGATGCTTGGAGACATCGCGCCCCTGCAGGAAATGGTCGCTGTTTCCAAAGCGGCTGGGGCGATGGTCCTCGTCGACGAAGCTCATTCGATGGGCTTCATCGGCGAGCACGGGCGGGGCGTTGCCGAGGCCCAAGGCGTGATCGACGATGTCGACTTCATCATCGGCACTTTCTCGAAATCGGTCGGGACAGTCGGGGGCTTTTGCGTTTCGAACCATCCCAAGTTCGAGATCCTGCGTCTTGTCTGCCGTCCCTACGTGTTCACCGCTTCGCTTCCCCCGTCGGTGGTCGCGACCGCCGCAACCTCAATCCGCAAGCTGATGGACAGCGCCGACAAGCGCGCCCACCTGTGGGAGAATTCCAAGCGACTCCATGCGGGCCTTCGCCAGCTCGGGTTCAAGCTCGGCACCGAGGAGCCCCAATCGGCCATCATAGCGGTGATCATGCCCGATCTCGAAACCGGCGCCGCAATGTGGCAAGCGCTCCTGAACGAGGGGCTTTACGTCAATCTTGCGAGGCCGCCGGCGACCCCGGCGGGGATGACTTTGCTGCGTTGCTCCCTCTGCGCGTTGCACAGCGAGGAGCAAGTTGGCGAAATTCTCGGCATGTTCGCTGCGGCAGGCCGTTCAACTGGCTGCATAAGCTGAGTTGAAACAGCAAAAACGAAAGAACCTTTGGCTTTCGCCGACTGGTTAACAGGATTACACTGCGAAACGATGATCGGGGATGGGGACGACGTCCGCTTCGACTGGAGGCGCGGAGGTGCTGCCGCTGCCGGCCTGATCGCGGCCCTAATTTTGCTCGCGATGGTTTGGCTCGTCGCAGCCGCCAACAGCTCGCGCGAGCAAGCGCTGGCTGCTGAGCGCCATGCCTATGACGTCGCGCTCGTCGTCCGGAACGTCAGTTCGAACGTTTCGCGCTCGGAAGCCGCGCTCGCCCGCTTCGTGCTCGATGAAAAGGTCAAGCCGAACGGCAATATCTACGCCAGCGATTGGCAGCTCGCTGGCTTCCAGATCACCCAGCTTCAGAAGCTCGTTCGCGGCAACCCGGATCAGGAGCAGCGGGTCGCCGAGGTCTTGCAGCTGTATCGCGTCCGAAGCGACGAACTGTCGCTCGCCGCACGAGCGGCCCTGCAGAAACAGGGCCAGGCGGGGATCAGTTATTATTATCAGGCGGCTAAGTCCGGCAACGGCGAGGAGCTGGACGACAAGCTCGAAGCCATCACCCGGGCCGAGCGGGAAACGCTCCGTGCCAAATTCGCGCAGAGCCAGTTCTCCTCCTCCGAAGCCGACCGCTTCACCGACTATCTGAGCTGGCTCGGAATGCTCGTCGGCGCCGGCGCCGTGTTCCTCGGAGTGATCGCCGTCCAGGCGCTTCGTCAGAACGCGCTGGCCAGGAAGCAGATCGAGACCGAGGCCGAGCGCGCCGAAGTGCTCGAGCAGGCCGTACGCGAACGCACTCAGGAGCTGTGGGAAGCAAACCGGGCCCTGAAGGCTGAGGCAGGCGAGCGCGAAGCGGCTGAGGCCCAGCTTCGCCAGGTCCAGAAAATGGAGGCCGTCGGTCAGCTAACCGGCGGCATCGCCCACGACTTCAACAATATGCTCGCAGTGGTCGTCGGCGGGATCGACCTCGCCCAGCGCCGCCTAAACGGCCCGCGGCGCGAGGTGCTGATGCACCTGCAGAACGCGATGGAGGGTGCGACCCGCGCCGCCGCGCTGACCCGTCGCCTTTTGTCCTTTGCCCGATCCGAGCCATTGCTGCCTGAGCGCGTCGACAGCCGCGAGCTGATCGGTGGAATGTCGGACCTTCTCGATCGAACGCTGGGCGAGCGCATCCGGATCGAGGTCGATCTCGCGCCCGAAACCTGGCCGACCTACGTCGATCCGCACCAGCTCGAAAACGCCATCGTCAACCTGGCGGTCAACGCCCGCGATGCGATGGAAGGCCAGGGCATGATGCGCATTGCCACGGACAATGTGACCCTCGCGTCGAACGAGGTCGGCGACATCCGTGCGGGCGAGTATGTGAGGATCAGCGTCACGGATACGGGCTGCGGGATGACGAGGGAGGTGTTGGAACGCGCGTTCGAGCCGTTCTTCACGACCAAGCCCGTCGGCAAGGGTACTGGCCTCGGCCTGTCGCAAATCTTCGGCTTCGCGCACCAGTCGGGCGGAGAGGTCGGGATTCAGAGCAAAGTCGGGAAAGGCACGACTGTCTCAATCTACCTGCCGCGCACGGAGGCAGCCGCGCCGATCCGGATTCGTCCGGCACCGCTACAGGCCGATGCGGACGCGCGGGTGCCGGGCGCGCGGATCCTGCTGGTCGAAGACGACCCCCGAGTCCGGGCAGCAACCGTCGGTGCCCTCGAAGACCTGGACTATGAGCCGGTCGCTTGTTCGAGCGGTGCCGAAGCGATCGAACTGTTCAAATCACACCAATTCGACCTTGTGATCAGCGACGTGATCATGCCCGAGATGACCGGGCCCGAGCTGATCCGGCACCTCAAGTCCACCCAGACCCGCGAATTCGCGGTCCTGTTCGTCACGGGATATGTCGGCGAGGGCGAAAGCGACGATCTTCGCAGCCACGAACTGCTGCGCAAGCCATTCACCGTCGGAGCGCTGGCGAGTTCCGTTTCAGCCGCGCTGGCTCGAGTGCCTAGCGAACCGCCCCGGACGTCAAGAGCCGCGGCAAAAGGCTGATCGCTGCAAGCAGCGGATGCCGCCGCTGCCATGGCTTCAATTCGATCTTCGTCCCGGCGTGGCGGTTGATTTTCCACGCGATGTAGTCGGCCCCGCCGGCGAAGGTGAAGCTGGCCTTGGCGAGACGCAAGACGGACAATGCCTTCCCCTCGACCCGGCGCCAAGTCCAGCTCCCTGCCGGACGAAGTGCCTCGGCCGCCGCGAGCGCCGGCACGGAAAAACGCTCGTAGCGCTCAGGCTCCAGGTCGACGACCGACGACGCCCTACCCGTTCGTTCGGCGCGAAGCTCGGCGGAATAAGTTAGGGCGAACGCGCGTCTCCAAAGATCGAGCGGCTGCTCTGCGGGCCGCGGCTCGGCCGCCGCCAGCAGCGTCGGTGCGGCACGGCTGACGGCTTCCGTAACGCGATCGCGCGCCCGCTTGTTTGCGGCCCAGGCCAGCCGGGACGGCTGTGCGAAGCGCGCCCAAACTGAGACGCTGCTCGTCTCAGGACCGTTGAGACGATGGAAATCCGCCTCGCTCAGAACGGCATATTTGGCGGCAAGGCCGTCATGCTCGAAGTAAAAGACGTTGGGCGGGATCAACGCATTCGCGGCCGCAAGCCAGCTCTTCGGATACGCCGTCCGATAGTCCGACACGATCAGGTAAAAATCGAGCATCAGCCCGTCGAGCCGCTTCTGCCTGAGGCACGAGCCGTAAAACAGCACCGCCCGGCTCGCCTGGCCATGCTTGGCAGCGATCGCCGCCGCCATCGCGCTCACCCGGCGATCGACAGGCAGGCTCAGCTCCTCGGCGACGAGCGTAGGGAGTTCGGACATGGGGAAGAGTTTACGCCGCCAGCTTGACGAACGACAGCGGCGCAGCGGGCTTCAGGTTGATCGGGCTTCCGACTTCGGCGCGGAAAGTCTCCCCGTCGAGGATGACGTCCGAGCTGTCGCCCTCGATGGTGATTTCGTTAGCTTCCTCGAAATGGACTCCGCGCACCTTCGACCTGCCGAGCTTACCGAGAAGGCTGGCCGCAAATCCGCGGATGAGCGACATCGGCTGCTCCTCGATCGCAAGCAGCTTGAGAACGCCCTCGCGACGGCCGCCGAGCTCGCCTGAAAGCAGGAGCTTTTCGAGGGTCGTCACGGCGAGCAGTGAGAATCGTCCGCTGATCATATTCCCCTCCTCGCGCAGAGATACGTTGAGCGGCTGGGGATCGGGCGGCAGGAAGCTCGCCTTCGCGCGAAGGAACAGTTTCGCGAGCAGAGCGATTGCGGTGATGACGTGCGCGAAGCTGTTGGGCAAGCCGAGCGGATAAATCTTGTTCCGGCAATAGAGCATCGTATCGGCGAGCCCCGCTCCGCCGAGAAACATGCCGATTACCGGGCGGTCGCCGCTTTCACCGTTTCTGAGCGCGATCAACTCGCGCGCGACGACGTAGGGCGCGATATCGCCCTGGGCGATTTCGACCAGCCGCTCGAGCGCTGCAATCGGATCGCCATGCGCGCCGAGATCAAGCGCGATGAGGTTGGTCTTTCCACTCGGCAGCACGGCGACGGGCGGGGGTGCCGCTCCGAAATGACCGCCGTTGTACAGCTCGGTGAGCGCGGCCTGGACAGTTCCGTCCCCGCCGTTGATCACCAGCACCTTGGGCCGAATCCGGGCGATCGTGCGAAGCGCATCGCCGACCTGGTGCGCATGCTCCACCTCGTAGTGGAAGATGTCCGGATGGTCGGCGCAATAGGCGCGGATGCGCGGCAGCTGCGCCAGGTTTCCCGTGGATTTCGGGTTGGAAAGCAGCGCGATCCTCGGCCGGTTCATCATGGGTGAACCGTCGCAATCAGCAATGAAGGCGATTTCATCATGATTTCACGAGCCGCTTCGTTATAGGACCTCACTCGGACGGGGTTGCGCCCGGCTAAGGCCAGGGTGCATCCGTCCACTCTGCAGTTTCGGTCGCCTTTGCGGCCAAATGATGGTGTCAGGACGACCAAATTTGCGCCAGCTGTCCTTGATTGACCGCTATCTCGCCCGATCGATCGCGGTTCCATTGATTGGATCGCTGATCCTCGCCGCGATGTTGCTCGTCCTCGATAAGATGCTGCGCCTTTTCCAATATGTCGTCGACGCGGGTGGCCCAGTGAGCGTTGTTTGGCGGATGCTCGCCAATCTACTTCCTGAATATCTGTCGCTCGGGATTCCGATCGGCCTGATGCTGGGGATCCTGCTCGCGTTCCGCAAGCTGGCCTTGTCGTCGGAGCTCGATGCTTTGCGTGGAATCGGCATTAGCTTCGGCCGCTTGCTCCGGATTCCCTATTTCTACGCGTTGCCGCTCTTGGCGCTCAATCTGTTGATCGTCGGTTATCTCGAGCCCTGGTCGCATTACCGTTACGAAGGCCTTCGGTTCGATCTGAAATCGGGAGCTCTCGGTGCAGCGATCAAAGTCGGCGAGTTCAACAATCTCGGGCGCCGGCTAACCCTCCGGATAGACCGGAGCGAGAACAACGGCACCCAGCTTCACGGCATTTTCGTCCAGATGGACGACAAAAACGGGATGACTGTCGCGGCGACCGCCCAGCATGGCCGGTTCCTCGCCACCGACGACCCCGACACGATCCTGTTCCGCCTGATGAACGGGCGGCTCGTGCAGGAATCGCCCAAGTTTCCGGCGCCACGGACTTTGTCGTTCGAGACTTACGATCTTCCTGTAAGCCTCCCGGTCATCGACCAATTCCGGCGCCGCGGCGGAACGCAGTCGGACGAGCTTTATCTCCATGAGCTGTTCGCTAACGGTTATCTCGGCGGCGCCTCGGATCTCCACCAGAAACTCGAAGCTCGCGCGCATCTCAACTTCCGCTTGGTGGAAGTCGTGATGATGCTCCTCCTGCCGCTGCTTGCAGTCGCTCTTGCTGTGCCGCCCAAGCGCAGCTCATCGTCGCTCGGGATCTTTCTCTCGATCGTGATCGTCGTCGCCTATC
>JBKPKF010000205.1:0-4253 GCA_046730995.1 Pseudomonadota bacterium | reverse complement strand
ACGCCAGCCCTTTGAGGTTCATGCAGGCCAGCACCTTACGCACATAAGGGCTGACGTAGCTGCCGATGACACGGATCATTCGTTCGGAATGCTCCTGAACCCGCTCGGCGGCAAGGCGCTGGACAGTTCCGTTCGCATGCGCTACAAATGTAGCGCACAGCCGATTCGAGCGACAGGAACCCAATCCATGCGTCCCACCCTGACCTTGTCCGTCATTGCACTCGCCACGTCCGCACCCGTGCTCGCCACCGAGGTCGTGCCGATCTCGCCGTTCAATTCGATCGAGCTTCGAGGTGGCGGCGAGGTCGAGCTTCGTCGAGGCGCGGTCCAACGGGTCACGCTCATCGAAGGCAGTAGCCAATTCACAAATGTCCGGGTGATCAGCGACCGCCGATTGAAGATCGACGCGTGCAACGCCCGCTGCCCGCAGCATTATCGGCTCCGTGTCCTGATCGAGAGCCCAAGCGTGCCGGTGCTCGCCGTCGAAGGCGGAGGCAAGATCAGAGCAACGCCGAACTTCGCCAATCAACGGGCGATTACGGTCGCCGTTCACGGGGGCGGAGCCATCGACGCAAGCGCGATCTCCGCGGACGTCGTGACCGCAGCCGTGAATGGTGGCGGTGACATCAAGGTGCGTGCTCGCCGAGTCCTGACAGCCGCCGTCAACGGTGGGGGCTCAGTCCGCTATTGGGGCAATCCGGCGGTGACGACCGCCATCCGGGGCGGCGGGCGCGTTGGCCCGGGCTCCTAAAGCTCGATCACCTCGACCCGCCCACGGTTGAACCTCAGGCCAACGGTCAGCAACGCCCGGAACGCGTTGTAGCCGCCTGTGCCCGGATGGAAGGCGTGGAAGAAGAGCTGCGGCTGGCCGTCGAGCCCCGGAGCGACCGAGGCGTGCCCTGGAGCGGTCCAATCGGTCGTCGATTTCAATAGCGGCTCGCCCTGCTTGATGTACGGTCCGAGCGGGTGGTCGGCGGTCGCGACGCCGATGCCATAAGACGGTGTTGAAAAGTCGTTCCCGGCATAAAACAGCCAGTAACGTCCATCCTGACGGGTCACGAACGGGCCTTCGATCAAATGGCCCTCCCAATCGAGGTCGTTGCGGAGGACGATGGTGTCTTCTCCGATCAGCGAGCGGCCATCCGACGCAATGCGTTGCGCGCGGATCGGGGTGGTCATCGCGTCCAGGATCGTTCCCGCGAGGCCGTAGTCGACCAGCGCCGTGCGGACCCCCTCCCAGTTCGCGAGCGCGGCCTCGATCAGCGGCTGCATCAGGAAGAAGCGCTCCATCGGCCGGCGCTCGTTGGCCCAGGGGACGATGGCCGCGGCGAATGCCGCCGTTCGACGGTCTTCCCCAGTCGCGAACAGCCGCTCGATGAGCTCCGGCGCTTCCCGCAAAAGCATGGCGAGAGGCCGCGGCCAGATGCTGTTCGTGTCATCTTTCCAGAACAAGTAGGTTTCACCGTCCGCATCGACGAAGATGTGGCTGTCGATCACTGCGCCGGCCACCAGTCCGCCGACAGCCTTGCCAGTGACTAGCGGAGCTCCATTGTCGACCCACGGGCCGCGCGGGTGAGGAGCTCGCGCGAGGCCGATGGCAAGGATCTTCGAGCGCTGGCGAGCGGTAAAACAGAGCCAATATTCGCCTCGGACTTCGGCGATTTCCGGGGCCCAGAAGTCGGCCACTTTCCGGCCCGTCGCGGTCCAGCCGGGCTCCAGTCCCTCGGGAAAGGCGAAACCGATCGGCTCCCAATGGGCAAGGTCGGACGAAAAAAGGATCGGGAAGGCGTCGGGCGCGTCATTCGACGTCGCGATCAACCACCAACCGTCATCGGTTTTGAGGACTGCAGGGTCGCCGTAACCGGCCAGGATTTGCGGGTGGACGTTCTCGGTTAAGAGGGGATGCCAGTGGATCGTCGGCTCGGGATGCTCCGCCGCTTCGGCAAAGACGTGCGGAAGCCGCGTGCCGAAATCCCGCGATAGCTCGCGGAAGAAATCGGAATATTGCTGTTGTTCGTTGCCCGGCAATTCGTAGACGCGCCGTTCGCCGTTCGCCGTGACGATGATCATCCGAGTCTCGCCGTGTTCGCTGGCGTCCGCTTCGAAGTCCGGAACAGTCATCGTCTCAGAACCCCTTCCGGCGTGAAACGCTGCATCTTATGGTCGACATGTGGCGCGGCCCGATCATATCCTGGCAATCGATCAGGGCACGACCTCGACGCGCGCTATTCTGTTCGATTCCAACGCTCGGCCCATTGCGATCGCACAGCGCGAGCTCGAGCAACATTATCCGCAGCCAGGGTGGGTCGAGCATGACCCCGAGGACATCTGGCGCGATGCGCTTGCCGTCTCGCGGGAGGTGTTGTCGAGCGTCGGTATCGAGCGGATAGCCGGCATTGCGATCACCAATCAGCGCGAAACGGCGGTGGTTTGGGACCGGACGACGGGTGACCCGATCCATCGCGCCGTCGTCTGGCAAGATCGGCGCACCGCGGAACGCTGCGCCGAGCTCAAGGCCGAGGAAGCGGAAGCCATTGTCACGGAGCGCACCGGCTTGCTGCTCGACCCATATTTTTCCGCGACAAAGATCGCCTGGGTTCTCGATCATGTGCAGGGCGCTCGCGACCGCGCGGTGCGCGGCGAGCTGGCTTTCGGTACGATCGACAGCTTCCTTTTGCACCGGTTCACAGGCGGCGCGGTCCATGCGACCGACGTCACCAATGCGAGCCGGACGTCGTTGTACGATATCCGGGCCCACCGCTGGGACTCAGAACTGTGCCGCTTGTTCGGCGTGCCGGAAGCAATCCTGCCCGCCGTCCACGAAAACAGCCGGATCTTCGGAACCACCTCCCCGGGCCTGTTCGACGCTGAAATCGCGATTGCGGGAATCGCGGGGGACCAGCAGGCCGCTCTCTTCGGCCAGGCCTGTTTCGAGCCTGGGATGGCCAAGTCGACGTACGGCACGGGCTGCTTCATGCTGCTCAATACGGGTACAGAGTGCGTGCCCTCGAAGCACCGCCTTCTGACCACTCCGGCATGGCGTATCAATGGCCGGACAACCTATGCGCTCGAAGGCTCGATTTTCATCGCCGGAGCGGCGATCAAATGGCTGCGCGACGGTCTCGGGGTGATCGCCCACGCATCGGAGACCGACGGTCTCGCGACCCAGGTGCCCGATAGCCATGGAGTCTACATGGTTCCGGCATTCGTCGGCCTCGGGGCGCCTTATTGGGACCCAGAAGCTCGCGGCGCGATTTACGGCTTAACCCTGGATGCGACCGGCGCCCACCTCACGCGCGCGGCACTGGAGGCTGTGGCCTACCAGACGCTCGACCTCGTCGAAGCGATGGAAGCCGACGGCGCTTCAGCTCCGACCGAAATCCGGCTCGACGGCGGAATGGCGGCGAACGCGTGGTTTTGCCAGTTCCTCGCCGACATGCTCCAGGTGCCCGTCGAGCGGCCCTGCAATCTCGAGACGACGGCGCTTGGAGCAGCGTTCCACGCGGGTCTTGCAACGGGCGTCTGGCCCAATCTCGAGGCACTGGGGCGCCTTTGGGCTCGGCAGGACGAGTTCCGGCCGAAGATGGCGCCGGACGTGCGCAAGTCTTTGATTGAGGGCTGGAAACGAGCGGTCGCGAAGACGCTGTCGAACGCCTAGGCGCAAGTTGGATGCCCCGCGAGGATTCGAACCTCGATTGACGGAGTCAGAGTCCGTAGTCTTACCATTAGACGACGGGGCAATGCCGGCCTTCGGCGGATCGCGCGAGATAGAAATCGAGCCTCGGACTGTCAACGCTGGCGGGGCCCGTGACTTGCCCTCGACCCCCGATCTGTGATTTAACCCCGATCAAGTCAGCCGCGCCCCACGCGCGGTGAAGGAAACGGGCGTAATCATGGCGCAGGGTGCCGCCAGTGCGCCGGCCCTGCAGCACAGCGAGCAGGGCGGGCCATCGCAACCAAGACCCGCCGGGAAGCGGGATAATCACCGCCATACCTACGGCGCGATCGACCTCGGCACGAACAATTGCCGCTTGCTGATCGCTCGGCCGAACGATGGCGGCTTCACGGTCATCGACGCCTTTTCACGCATCGTGCGGTTGGGCGAGGGCCTGTCGCAAACCGGGAGGCTGTCGAGCGCGGCGATGGACCGCGCAGTGTCGGCGCTTGGGGTCTGCGCGGACAAATTGCGGCGCCGCAACGTTTCGCTGTCGCGCTCGGTCGCTACCGAGGCCTGCCGCCGCGCCGCCAACGGC
>JBKPKF010000204.1:0-1041 GCA_046730995.1 Pseudomonadota bacterium | reverse complement strand
CCGCCGAACGCGATCACCCGCCCCCGAGCGTCGCGAATCGGGAACATCAGCCGCCCGCGGAAGCGGTCGTATGTTTCCTTTCCGGCCTCCTCGGGCTGGATTAGCATTCCGGTTTCGACCAGCCTGTCCTCGCCGAGCTTGTCGAGCACGCGCTTCAGCGCATTGCGGCTGTCGGGCGCGAGGCCGAGCCCGAAGCGCTGGATCGTCTCGTCGCCGATGCCGCGGCGTTTGAGATAATCACGAGCTTCGGCGCCTTTGATGCCCTGAAGCTGTTCGGAATAATATTTCGCGGCCTCGGCCATGACGTCGGTCAGCGACGCGGCGCGGTCGGCGCGCTCCTTCGCTTTGGGGTCGGGGGCAGGGACCTCCATCCCCGCCTTGCCCGCAAGCTCCTTCACCGCATCCATGAACGGCATTCCGCGATGGTCGGTGAGGAAGCGGATGGCGTCGCCGTGAGCGCTGCATCCGAAGCAATGATAGAAACCCTTGTCGTCGTTGACGGTGAAGCTCGGCGTCTTCTCATCGTGGAAAGGGCAGCAGGCTTTCCACTCGCGGCCCGCGCGGATCAACTTCACCGAAGGCGCGATCACCGCGCTGAGCACGGTCCTGGCGCGCAGTTCATCAAGCCATTGCGGGGAAAGGGTCACGGGAGCGACCCTATGCCCGAATCGTCCGTCCGCAAGACGCAAAGCAGGACTTATCCACAGACTCAGATGCTTAGCGACCCTGGCGAGTCGCCGCTTATGCGCATGTGAAGAATTAACCGGGCAGGCAGCGCCTTGATTTGAAACGATTCATTTCGGGTCGTGAACGAGGCTGTTTGAAGGTAATCTGTCGCCGTTCCGACACACGGCGGCAAAAGATCGCCGAAGAGGAGCCACAAGGAGGGGGATTATATGTTGAACAAGATCGGCGGGCTCGCCCGCGCTCTCTACATTCTGCTCGCGATCGTCGCCGGCTTCGTAGCTCTCGGCGCGATGGATGTTGCATTGGTGTTGGTCGTACTCGGCTTGATCGCCGGCCTCTCGATGCCGAGAGAGC
>JBKPKF010000203.1:0-11809 GCA_046730995.1 Pseudomonadota bacterium | reverse complement strand
GCAGCATGACGCCCATGATCGCGTCCCAGCCGTGCAGCACCTTGCGGATCACGTCGTCGAAGCGCCCGGTCAAATAGCAATCGGTCGCCGACAGGAATTCGTAGTCGAAGCCGAACCGGTCGAGGAACGATCGCAGCATTGCATTATTGTGGTGCGCAAAGCTTTCATGCGTTCCGAAGGGGTCGGGGATGCGGGTCAGCGGACGCCCAAGATTCTCGGTGAGCATCGCTTGCTCAGGCACGTTGTCCGGCACTTTCCTGAGGCCGTCCATATCGTCGCTGAAGGCGATTAGCCGCGTCGGATTCCCCGTCAGCTCCTCATAAGCGTGGCGGACGAAGCTGGTCCGCGCGACTTCGTTCCACGTGCCGATGTGGGGCAGTCCGGAAGGCCCGTAGCCGGTCTCGAAGATCACCGGGTCCCCGCCAGGCTTGCCATCGGGCCAGCGCTTCAACAGCTTGCGCGCTTCCTCATAAGGCCAGGCCTTCGACGCGAAGGCCGCGGCGGGAAGGTTCGAGGCGTCACTCATTGCCGTGGCTCCTAGCGAAGGGGCGGCGGCGCTGCTAGCCGAGGACCGTGCAGCCGATTCCTGAATTTGGCACGATGGAGCGCGACCGCTTCGAGCGCGAGATCGTCCCCACAGGCGAGCCGGCGGTGTTCCGCGGGTTGGTCGCCGACTGGCCAGTCGTCCGCGCCGCGAACGACGGACAAGAAGCCCTGGCCCAAATGCTGCGTGACACCGGAACTGGCGCGCCGCCATTCGAGGCCTGGTTCGGGCCACCCGAAATCGGAGGCCGCTTCGGTTACAACGCGGATTTCAGCGGCTTCAACTTTGAGCGGAAGCTGGCGACGGTGGATCAGCTGCTCGACCTGCTGCTCCGCCAGCGAGGAGATGACCAGCCTTACTCGATGTATGCTGGCGGGATTCCGATCCGGAAGCACTTGCCGGGCCTCATCCCGACCATTCCGGTGACGATGCTGGATATGGCGCGCGACACAATTATCTCGCTGTGGCTCGGCAACCGGACGCACACGGCCGCGCACTGGGATCTGTCGCAGAACCTCGCCTGCGTCGTCGCGGGGCGGCGGCGGGTCACTCTGTTCCCGACTGAACAGCTGAAGAACCTCTATGTCGGTCCGCTAGACTTCACGCTCGCCGGCCAGCCGATCAGCCTGGTCGATGTCGATGCGCCCGATCTCGAACGTTTTCCGCGCTTCGCCGAGGCGCTGGAAGCGGCGCGAACCGCGGAGCTCGGGCCAGGGGACGCGCTCTACATTCCGAGCATGTGCTGGCACGCGGTGGCCTCGCTGGACGAGGTCGGCGCGATGATCAATTTCTGGTGGCGCGATGCCCAGCCGCCGCTGATGACCCCGGTGAACGCGCTCTACCACGCCGTGGTCACGATGAAGGATTTGCCGCCCAACGAGCTGGCGGCATGGCGGCTGATGTTCGACCATTACGTCTTTGGCGACGATGGCGACCCGGTCGCGCACTTGCCCCAGCCGGCGCGCGGAATCCTCGGTCCCCGCACACCCGAACTGGTGGCCCGTGTCAAAAAGCTGCTGATCGACGCGCTCAGCCGCTAGATAAGCGTTCCACTTCCGTTCCGCTTTGGCCTAAGAGTCCCAAATGGCTGGCGTTTCCCTTCCCGCCCTGCACGCGACGCATGCCGGCATATGGCTGGCGTCAGCCGAAGGTGAAGTTCGCGAGGCGAGCCGCGGGGAAGCGATCGCCCGCGCCGCGGAGACGCCACACATCATCCTCAATGCGCCATTGGTCGGGCAGCGGCTCGGTTACCCCGATCTTTCCGGCCTCGATTTACTCGAGCTGTTCGCCTTCATTCATCCGGCCCGGTTCGCCGTTCCGACCGCAGCCGGTCTTAGCCGCGCGCTTGGAGTCGAACGGCCAGACGGCGAAGCGGATTCGGCGGCATCGCTCGAGCGCATCGCCGATCGCCTGCTCACCGTCCTCGCTGACCCGGCTTGGAGCGAGCGCGAGGGAGCCTGGACCGCGAATGCGACCTTGCACCGGCTCGGCTGGAGCTGGGCGCCGCTGATCGGTGCGCGCCTCGAACGGCCCGAGCGCGGCGAACGCATGCTGTTTTCGCGATTGAAGCAATGGGAGGAAACCGCCGAGCGGCCACCGCCCCGTCCGGTTTTCATCGATCCGTCGGATGCGAGCGCGAAGCTCGACCGGCTGACGGGCCGGATCGAACCACGCGAGGGACAGCGGGCGATGGCGGAAGCGGTCACGTCCGTGTTCGCGCCCAAGCGCGCCAAGGATTCGCCCAACATGCTCCTGGCCGAAGCGGGGACCGGAATCGGCAAGACCCTCGCTTACCTCGCGCCCGCGGCGCTCTGGGCGGAGAAATCGGCCGGCACGGTCTGGATTTCGACCTTCACCAAGGCGCTCCAGCGCCAACTCGACGGCGAAGGGCCGAAACTCTTCGCCGACCCCGACGAACGCAAACGCAAGATCGTGATCCGCAAGGGCCGTGAGAATTACCTGTGCTTGCTCAACCTCGAAGACGCGCTCCAGGGCGCGTTCGCCGGCCGCGCGGCGATTCTTGCCCAGCTGGTCGGGCGTTGGGCGGCCTATACCAAGGACGGCGACATGGTCGGCGGCGACCTGCCCGGCTGGCTTCCGAGCTTGTTCCGACGCGCGGGAGCGACTGCCCTCACCGATCGGCGCGGCGAATGCGTCTACGCCGGATGCCCGCATTACCGACGCTGCTTCATCGAACGCGCGGAGCGGGCGAGCCGCGAGGCGGACATCGTCATCGCCAACCATGCGCTGGTGATGGTCAACGCCGCCCGGGCGCGTGAGGATTCGCCCGGGCGGATCCTGTTCGACGAGGGACACCACCTGTTCGACGCGGCCGATTCGACCTTCGCCGTGGCTTTCGGCGGCCAGGAAGCGATCGAGATGCGGCGCTGGATCGTCGGGCCGGAAGGCCGTTCGCGTGGTCGGAGGCGCGGGCTGGCTGCCCGGCTGATGGACGTGGCATCCTATGACGAACAGGGCGCTCGGGCGCTCGATGCCGCGGTCGAGGCCGCGAAGGCACTGCCGTCTGACGGGTGGCTCCAAAGGCTGATCGAAAACGCACCATTCGGACCGGTGGAAGCCCTCCTCGCCGACGTGCGCGGCACGGTCTACGCCCGCGCCAAGGCGCAGGAAGCGGGTTATGGCCTCGAAACCGAGCTCGCCGAGCCCGACGGCGCGCTCGTCTCACAAGCCGCCGCGTCGATGGCGGTGCTCGAAGCGCTGCAAAAGCCGCTTGCAGCGCTCGCCCGCCGGCTCGAAGCGGTGATCGAAGACGCCCCGGATTGGCTCGATAGCCAGGCGCGGGCGCGAGTCGAAGGCGCGATCCGCGGCCTTGGCTGGCGCCGTGAAACCCTTGCATCCTGGATCGCACTGCTCGCTCGGGTCGGCGGTGAGGCCGACCCCGAGTTCGTCGATTGGCTCGCGGTCGAGCGCATCGACGGGCGTGAGTTCGATGTCGCTATTCACCGCCGCTGGCTCGATCCGACGAAACCTCTCGCCGCGGCGGTGCTCGCTCCAGCCGATGGCGCGCTGGTCACGTCCGCAACGCTTCGCGCCGGCGAGGGATGGGCTGCCGCCGAGGCGCGCACCGGCGCTCTTCATCTGCCCTCGCCCGCGCAACAGTTCGACGCGGAAAGCCCGTTCGATTACGCGACCTGCTCGGAAGTGCTGATCGTCACCGACATCAAGGCCGGGGACGTGGCCGCTCTGGCCGGCGGCTATGCCCGGCTGATCGAGGCCGCGCGCGGCGGAACATTAGGCCTGTTTACCGCGATTCAGCGGCTGAAGGCCGTGCATTCGCGGATCGCGGACCGCCTTGCGCGCGGGGGACTGCCGCTGCTTGCCCAGCACGTCGATCCGATCGACGCCGGGACGTTGGTCGATATCTTTCGCGACGATCCGCGTGCCTCGCTGCTCGGAACCGACGCGCTTCGCGACGGGGTCGACGTCCCGGGAGAATCCCTCCGGCTCGTGATCATGGAGCGGGTGCCTTGGCCGCGACCGACGGTGCTGCATGCGGCGCGGCGAATGGCGGGCGGAGGTAGCGCGTACGACGATCGGGTTGTCCGGGCGCGGCTCGCACAGGCATTCGGACGACTGATTCGCCGGCAGGGCGATAGCGGGGTGTTCGTCGTCCTCTCAGCCGCATTCCCTTCCCGGCTGCTCTCGGCATTTCCAAGCGGCGTGCCGGTCCGGCGAGTGCCACTCGACATCGCCATCGCGCGCGTCGAAGAGCGGCTGATTGGTGATACAAACCCGGTTTCCGAGGAAGTCATCGCATGAAGACCTTGTTCGCCATGCGGCACGCCAAAGCGGAGCGCGACTCGGGTACGGGCCGGGATTTCGACCGCCCGCTGGCAAAGCGCGGCTGGCACGATGCCGAGGCAGTCGGGCGCGAATTGCGGTCGCGTGGGCTCAAGCCGGATCTGGTGCTGGCAAGCCCGGCGAGACGCGCGGCCGAAACGGTGGCCGCTGTTGCGCAAGGTTATGGAAAGTTGAAGCCCACATATGAGCTCGCGATCTACAATGCGCCGGCGGACCGTCTGATCGAGATCGTTCGAAGCGCCGACGACGATGCGCAGGGACTGCTCATTGTCGGCCACAATCCCGGATTCCAGGACCTGATCGTTCGGCTCGCGGGCGACGAAGCTGGCGAGCATATCGATCAGATTGTCGATGGCTTCCCGACAGCCGCGGTTGCCGCCCTCGAGCTGCCGGCACCGCAATGGGGTGACATTTCCGAACGATCGGGGCGGATCGTGCAATTGATCCTCCCGCGCGACCTGGCCGATTAGCGGCCGCGGCTCTCGAACTGGCGTTGTGCCGAGCGCAAATAATCGAAAATAGCCTTCCGTTCGGCCTTATCCTTGAAGTCGCTTCGCCTTTCGGTGTCCGCAATCACACGATCGAGCCAAGCGGCGAAATAAGCTGCGTCGGCGGGATCGCGCGGAAGGCCCCCGGGCAAGTCAAGGTAGACCGGGCTGGTCGTCGCATAGGGATAGATATCGAGGACCAGGGGGCTCGACCGGTCGTTCCAGGCGCGCAAGACGATCCAGCCCGATGTCGCCGCCTGCAGTTCACCGTCAGCATCGAATCTGCGTCGATTGCCGGTCAATCGGAAGGCTTTCACAACCTTACTGTTCTGCACCAGCTCCAGATGATCGACCGGCACGAACGAGCGGAGCGCGATGCGATAGTGGAGCTTGCCCGGCCCCGCTCGCGATATTGTCTCGCCCGGATGCTTGCCGTCGACTTCCAGCCCGAGCAACGGGCCGTTGGTGGCGAAGGTCCGCCCGGCCTTCAATGCGGCGAGCACCGTCGCCGGACGCAGGTCCCCACCGGTGTCGAGGAACACGCGGTTCATCCCCACCGGCCCGCGCAGCGAGGCGTAATTCGTCATCGCATCCGTGCCGGCGCCGGCAGGCAGGCGGAAACCGAGGTTTAGAAGCCGGTACCAGACCTCCGCGGTCGCCTTGTGATCGGAAAAGCCAACGATCTCCATATAGTCGACCTTGCCGTGCGCGACGTCAGCCGGGAGCTCATTAGTCAGGGACTTGTCTTTCGCCGGGTCAGGCACCGTATCGAACGGGTGGACGTAGCCGACGAGCGCCCCCTGGGCGTGAGCGAGGTCGGCGATGGCGCCATTGTCGGGATAAGCGCTTGCGAGCGGGCTATTCTGATAGGCCGAAAAGCCCGGCGCCAGATAATGATCCGTCAGGCCGAGCAGCCCGAGATGCCCCCAGTAGCTGGTATGATATTCCTGGCTGTGGAGGATCAGCAGGCCATCCCCGCTGACCGGATCGGGGCCGGGGCGGAAGTAGCCGATGTCGGGGACCCGCTCCTCCTTGTTGACGAGCAGGTTGTAGACGACGTCGACATCCTCGGCCCGCGCCTGCGCAGCGAGCGTCTCCGGAGTAGCGCGATAGTGTCCGCCGTAATTCATGTGGACGTGCAGGTCGGCGCTGACGAATTTCCCGAACGACGCCGGGAGGTCGTTTGGCTGAAGCTTCAGTAGCTTCGCGTCGTCGCCAAGGACCACCCCAACCGTGCCTCGCAGCGGCAGGTGGCGGAAGCCATGCTGGACCCAGAATGACGTCCGGCCCGGCGGCACCTCGACCGTGCAGTGAGCGGGACAATGGAAATAATGCGTCTCGCTCGATTGGAGCTTTCGGTCGAAGCCGTCGTCGGCATGCATCCAGGCGGAGTCCGGAGCGGCGGCGCGGCCGTCGCTTCCGACGATCGCAACCCGCGCCGAAGCGGGCCGCCCCTGTTCGTCGACGATGTCGATCGTCAGCGGCGCACGCGGAATCTTGTAGCGCCGCTTGGTCGCGATGATCGCCGTTTCGGCGCCGCCGATAGCATCGCGAACGATCAGGCTCGTATTGCCGTTGGCGTTGCTGATGAGGGCTATTCGGCGTCCGTCGGGCGACCAACGGGCGTTCCAGCGGTCGAACTCGCCGAAGCTCACCGGGAGCGGCGCCGCGCCCTCGGGCGTGGTCACCCACAACTGTTTCCATTGCCGGCCGTGATAGCTGGTGAAGAGCATCTGCTTGCCGTCCGGCGATATCTCCGGCCGAGCGCTCCAGCTCGTCTCCTCGCTTAGCACCTTGTGACGATCGGACGGATCGTCCACGGCGACCGACCAGATGTCGCCGGTGCCCCACGCAACCTCATTGTTCGTGACATAGAGGATGCGTTTCCCGTCCGGCGTCCAGGACGGGTTCAGGGCGTGATCGTAGGGCGAATAATAATAGCGCGAGATCTTGCTCTGCCGCTCCCCGAGCAACGGCCGCGCATTGCGCAATCCGTCCGGCCCCAGCACGGCGATGAAGAGATTGAAATGACCTGTACCCGCGGTCGACACCCAGGCGAGCCGTTTTCCGTCGGGGGAAATTCGCGGCTCGACATTGACCGCTTTTCCTGACGTCAGCGCCTGTTCGCGGCCGCTCTTCAGGTCGAGGCGCCACAGCTCGATGGCATTGCCGTCGTAGCGGTTGAACACGACGGTGCCGCCATCGCCCGCGACGTCGGGCTGGTAATCGTAAGCGCCACGCGGATGCGTCAGCTCGACCGCCTCATCGGAGCCGATTGCCTGGCGCCATAACGATCCGCTTTTGCTGTAGACGAGCGCGCTTCCGTCAGGCGTGAAGCTCGCGCTCGAAGGACCGGTCGTAAGCTCAGGGAGGTAGAGTTCGCGCCAATAATAACTATGCGGCAGGTCGACCTGCTTCAGCACGGGCTCGCGTTCCGCCTGGGCCGAGCCGGCAACGCAGAGCAGGAGCGCCAACATTGCACCGCGAAAGATCATGTTGGTCATGTCTCCTGAGCGCGGCTTCGCACCGTCAGGTTTTCGATGCGTTTTTGGTTGATCGTGCTCCTGACGATGCGCTGCACGAAAATTCCCGGCGTATGCACGCAATCGGCATCGATCGCCCCCGTCTCCACCAACTCCTCAACCTCGACGACTGTTATCGTCGCGGCCGTGGCCATGACCGGATTGAAATTGCGGGCGGTCTTGCGGAACTGGAGATTGCCGTGGGAGTCCGCGCGCCAGGCTTTGACGATCGCGAGGTCGGCCCTCAGCCAGCTTTCCTCAACGTAAAGTTCTCCATCGAACTCTTTGTGGGCCTTTCCGTCGGCGACGATCGTCCCGACCCCGGTCCTGGTGAAAAAGGCGGGGATGCCCGCACCGCCGGCGCGGATGCGCTCGGCGAGCGTTCCCTGGGGGTTGAATTCGAGCTCCAGCTCACCGGCCAAATATTGCTGCTCGAAGAGTTTGTTCTCCCCGACGTAGGAAGAGACCATCTTGCGGATCTGGCGGGTCTCCAGCAGCTGCCACAAGCCGAAACCGTCCGCCCCGGCGTTGTTCGAGATGACCGTGAGGGCCTTGACGCCCGAAGCTTTGATCTCCGGGATCAGGCTTTCCGGATTGCCGACGAGTCCGAAGCCGCCGGACATGATCGTCATCCCGTCGCGAAGCAGCCCCGAGAGCGCGGCGCGGGGAGAATCGTAGATCTTGTTCACAGCTCGCCGATGATGGTGTGGCTCTGTTCGCGCATGAATTGCGGTACGTACCAGCTGCCGAGGCCGCCCTTTCCGGTCGTGCCAGAACCCTTCCATCCGCAGAAAGTCTGAAAACCGGGCCACGCCCCGGTGGTCGCTCCCGCCGCGCGGTTCGCATAGAGCACCCCAGCCTGGATCGTATTGAGGAAGCGGTCGAGTTCCGCTTTGTCCTGCGTGTAGATGCCGGCGGTGAGGCCGAAGTCGCCGCGGTTCGCATCGGCAATTGCATCGTCGAGACTATCGAACGTCAGGACGCTAACGAACGGGAGAAAGAGTTCGTCGCGGTTGATCCTGTGATCGCTCGAAAGGCCGGAAACGATCGTCGGCTGAACGTAAGGACCTCCGTCGAACAAGCCGCCGGACAGCCGCTGGCCGCCCATCACTACAGTGCCCCCCGATGCAGCGTCCGCTGACGCTGTGGCGAACCGGTCCGCCGCTTCCTCGTCGATGACCGGGCCCATGAACACATCCTGCCGCCGTGGATCGCCCACGAGGAACTTGCTGCTTGTTTCGACCAGTGAATCGACAAAGCTATCGGCCAGCCCGCGCTCGACATAGACTTTCGAGGAGGCGCTGCATTTCTGGCCGGACAGGCCGAAGGCGGAACGCGCCACGCCGGACGCGGCGACGCTGAGATCGGCGCTGGCGGTCACGAACGCCGGATTCTTCCCGCCCATCTCGCACAGTACGGGTCGCATTGCCGTTGACGACGCGGCGTTGCGAATGATCGTCATTCCAACGGCATTTGATCCGGTGAAGGCGAAGCCGTCGATCCGCGGGTGGTTCGCCAGCGCCTGGCCGGTTTCCGACGCGCCGAAGACGAGGTTGAGCACCCCATCGGGAAGCCCGCCGGCGGCCAAGGCCTCGACGACCAGCCGCCCGGTCAGCCCCGCGGCATCGCTCGGCTTGAACACGACAGTGTTTCCAGCGACGAGCGCGGCCGACATCATCCCGACTGCGAGCGCGACCGGGAAATTGAACGGTGCGATTACCCCGAAGACGCCGTAGGGCCGAAGCACGACGCTGCAATGCTCCGCGGACGATGCTCCCGGCCGAGCTTCGCGGTAGCCGTCGGTCCGCTCCATCTCCGCGCAATAGTAACGGATGAGGTCGATCGCTTCTTCGACCTCGCCCACGGCTTCGAGCCGCGATTTGCCGACCTCGACCAGGCATGCGATCGAGACATCCCATTTGCGCTCCTCGAGCGCGTCCGCGCCGGCGCGGAGGATCTCGACGCGCTTGGGCCAGCCCATGTCGCGCCAGGCCGGAAATGCCGCGTGCCCTGCCTCGACTGCTTCGTCGACGAGCGCAGCGCTCGCCTGCGGGAATTCGCCCAGGACGATGGACCGGTCGATCGGGCTCAGCGCGATATCGGCCTGACCTTCATCCCGATCGCGCCCGCCGATGAGGGCGGGCCGGCGCTTGCCGAGCAGACGCGCCTCCGCATCGGGGATGATCTCGTCAAGGTAAGCGTGAACACCGGAAAAATCCTCGCCGGTGTTCGAGTAGGTCACGCGTGGGAGATTCTTCATCAAGGGTGCTCCTCGAGCCGGTTGTAGCGCTTCAGGATCGCTCGAAGCTCGTCGTGCGGAATACCAAATATGCGGGTGCCCTTGACACCATCCATCGTTCGCGCGGCCACGAGCGCGTTGACGATCGCTTCCTCGGTCGCCTCAGCCGTCGCTTCGAAAATTGGGTCGACTGCCTGGTTGGCCAGCGGCGTAATCGCGCTCGGCGAGGCCTGGTCTTCGTGATTCACCTCAGAGGGCACGGTCGAGAAACTCACGACAAGATCGCCGGAGGAATTGCCGGCGTAGGATCCGAGCCGCGCGAGTCCCATCGCCGCACGTTTCGCGACGCGGTTGAGCTGGATCGGCATGAGAGGCGCATCGGTGCCGGCGACGATGATGATGGAACCTTGGTCGCGCGACGCGACCCCATTCGAACCAGTTGCATTGCAGGGCTTCATTGGGCCTGCGCCGCGAGCCACCGCGGAATCGAAACATGGCAGCCATCGGTTCCCAAACGCATGGCCGACCGGAGCGCCGGCAATCCGGAGCACTTTGCGATCTCCCGTATTGCATTGAACGAGGATGCCCACGGTGTAGGCCTTACCGGCGACGGTCACGACTCTGGACGCGGTTCCTATCCCGCCCTTGAAGCCAAAGCAGACCATGCCGGTCCCGCCGCCGACATTCCCTTCTTCGACCGGCCCCGGTTTCGCTGAATCCAGCGCTGCTGCCGCGGTCTCTGGAGTGACGTGAAACCCTTCGATGTCGTTCAAATAGCCGCTCCAGGTTTCGGCGACGACCGGCCAGGTTGCCTCCCCAAACTTGCGCGCCGCCCAGTGCTGGATGCCGGCATAGACCTGGCCGACCGCGTTTGTGTCGCTGATCCCGATCGGGCCCTGGACGATTCCGAAGTCCTCGAGATAGGCGCGGCCCGTCATCTCACCATTGCCGTTGAGTGTGAAATAGCCGCCGTAGACGGGCTTGGGATTGGCATGCCCCCGCGGAAAGATCACGGTGACGCCGGTTCGCACCGACCGTCCTTCGAAGAGGGTTTTCTGGCCGACCTCCACGCCCGGAATGTCGGTGATCGCGTTCATCGGACCGGGTTTCCCCTCAAAGGGAATTCCGAGGTCGCGCGCCCTGCTCTGTGCTTGCGTCGCCGCCAGCGCGAGCGCGATCAGGCCCATCGAAAACCTCATGTCGCGACCCGTCCCGATTCGATCATCGGAAGCTCGCGAGGGATCAGCGCTTCGGGCGGCTCGTCAAGCTCACGCGCCCATTTGTGGCCGGAATAGACGGCTTGCTGGATCGTGCTCGGCGCGAGGCAATCGCCGATTCGGGTGACCGACGCGATTCCGGCGTCCTGCCATCGATCGCGCAGCTGTTCATAGAGCGTATCGACCGGCAGCCGCGCGGTGACGGTCACGAGTGCGGCGGCCGGACGCTCGGTCTCGGCTCCGGTCAAGACGCTGGCAAGCCGGACCGCTCCATCGCGATAGCCGCGCAAGCTTGTGTAAGCGATCACCTCGATTCCGAGCTTCGCAATGCGCCTGGCGATCGGCAGCGCCTCGAGCGTGTTGACGGTCCAGGCGGACACCATCGCCGCAGGGGTGACCAAGGTCACGTCGAGCCCTTTTGCCCGGCACAGCTCCGCGAGAACCCCGCCCATATAATAATGGTCGTCGTCCCAGATGATGACGGGTCCCTCGGCTGGAACTCGGCCGCTCATCAGGTCGTCGGGCGTGTAGACGGCCTCACCGTCCAGTCCGTCGAGCGAAAAACCGCTGTCGCGTCCGACGCCGTCGCGGCGCCATATGGACCCCGTTGCGATCGCGACGTGGCGCGCTCCGGATTCGAGAACATGCTCAGCCTCGATCGCGCTTCCGCGATAGATCGACACGCTGGCCATGCGCTCCAGCTGCGTCACCCGCCAGTCGCGCACCCGCGCCCATTCCGAAAGGCCCGGAAGCCGGCTCTCGCGCGTTACGCGGCCCCCGAGCTCGTCGCCCGCCTCCGCGACATGCACGTCATAGCCTCGCCGAGCCGCCGAAAGCGCCGCCTCGAGACCCGCTGGACCGGCTCCAACCACGAGCACGGAGCCGTCCGACTTCTTCGGTGGGATGATTTCCGGGTGCCATCCTCGGCGCCACTCCTCGCCCATCGTCGGGTTCTGCGTGCAGCGCAGGTTGGTCGA
>JBKPKF010000202.1:0-14305 GCA_046730995.1 Pseudomonadota bacterium | reverse complement strand
GACAGCCATTGCGGCACCTTTAATAGCAATAAAAATTGCGACGATCTGCGCCAATTCCCAGCGGGATAGACCCGCGGCGGCGGCCGGATCGTCGCGAACCGCCGCTCCTATAGCGACTGGAGCCGCTGTTGCAAGGCCGAGCGTCGAGTGCGACGGAGAGGCATGACCCCGGTCCCGATCACGCTCCTGACCGCCGCCGCCGCAGTCGCTGTCAACATCTGGCTCGGCGCGCGAGTGGTCCGGAGTCGCCGCGAACATGGGGTGAAGATCGGTGACGGCGGGAACGAGGCGGTGCTTCGTCGCATGCGGGCACAGTCAAATTTCATCGAGAACACGACCCTGTTCCTGTTTCTGCTCGGAGGGCTGGAGCTGTCCGGCGGCACCCGCTGGGCTCTGGGCGCGATCGCCGCGGCTTTCGTCCTCGCCCGGATCGCGCATGGCATCGGCATGGACGGCCCTCACCTCTTCCGGTGGCGGATGGTCGGAATGATGACGACGGTATTTGCGATGGTGGCGCTGTCGCTGTGGGCTATCCTCTGCGCGGTCGAAGCGCTGCTAGGCCGCTAGGGCGGCGTCGCCGACGAAGGGGTTGGTTCGGCGTTCGTGGCCGAAGGTCGACATTGGCCCGTGACCCGGAACGAAGGCGGTATCGTCGCCCATCGGCCAGAGCTTTTTGGTGATCGAATTAATCAACTGCTCCTGGTTGCCGCGCGGGAAGTCCCAACGCCCAACCGAACCATGGAAGATCACATCGCCTACGATCGCCATTTTCGACTCGGGGTGGTGGAAGACGACGTGGCCCGGAGTGTGACCGGGGCAGTGGCGTACGTCGAAAGTGACTTCTCCGACTTTTACCTGGTCCCGGTCTACGAGCCAGCGGTCGGGAGTGAAGGGCCGGCCGGTAATCCCGTAGCGCTGGCCGTCTTCGTGCAGCCGTGCAATCCAGAACAAATCCTCTTCGTGCGGGCCCTCGATGCCCACCCCCAACTCCTCCGCGAAGATGCCCGCCGATCCGCAATGGTCGATATGGCCGTGCGTCAGGAGGATCTTCTCGATCGTGACTCCGACCTGCTGGGCTGCGGCCTTGAGTCGCGGCAGGTCGCCGCCGGGATCCACGAAAGCGCCCCGCATGGTCGCCGTGCACCACAGCAGGCTGCAATTCTGCTGGAGCGGCGTCACCGGGACGATCGCCGCCCGAAGTAGCGGCTCACTCACTGCGCGGGAGCTTCATCCACAGGAGATAGCGCCGCCGGCTCGCTCTTCAACGACGCGGCGACCGCTTCCGCGCGACGGAGCACACGCAGCACATTGCCTCCGGCGAGCTTGGCGAGGTTCTGGTCGCTCCAGCCGCGGCGAATCAATTCGGCGAACAGGCGGGGATAGTCTTGCACGCCCGTGAGGTCCGCGGGCGTGGAGTCGATCCCATCCATGTCGCCGCCAATGCCGACATGATCGTAGCCCGCGATCTTGGCGATATGTTCGACATGGTCGGCGACGTTGGCGGAGGTCACGACAGGCGCTGGGTGCGCAGCGACCCACGCCTTCAGACCAGTCTCGACGTCCGCTTTACTGGCGCGGTGAATCGCCTTCAGCCTCGCTTCCTCCGCATCCTTGGCCGCGCTCCAGTTCCACACGTCCGTCGACAGGAAACTCGGAACGAAATTGACCATCACCACGCCGCCGTTCGAAGGGAGCAGCTGAAGCACGTCGTCGGGAACGTCGCGCGGATGCCCGCCGATCGCCCGAGCCGAGGAGTGAGAGAAGATCACAGGAGCCCGGCTCGCCGCGATCGCATCCTTCATCGTGTCGGCCGATACGTGGCTCAAATCGACGAGCATGCCGATCCGGTTCATCTCGTGAACCACCTGGACGCCGAAGGGGCTGAGCCCGCCATATTTCGGATCGTCGGTCGCGCTGTCGGCCCACTCGGTCGTCTGGTTGTGGGTCAGGGTCATGTAGCGCGCGCCGAGGTTGTAATATTGGCGGAGCGCCGCGAGCGAGCCTCCCATCTGCCGCCCGCCTTCGACCCCGATCATCGACGCCACACGCCCGGCCTTGTGTATCCGAACCACGTCGTCGGCAGTCGCTGCGAGCTCGAGGTCCTTGGGATAGGCGGCGATCATTCGCCGAACGATGTCGATTTGCAAAAGGGTCTCGCGGATAGCGGCATCGCCCGTGATCGTCCCGTCGATGTATACCGACCAGAACTGGCCACCGACGCGGCCCTGGCGAAGGCGCGCCATGTCGGTCATCAGCGGCTTGGGTTTCCATTGATCCGTGCCGCTCGCGATTCCGGCCACCGTCCTTTTGTAATTTTCCGCCAGCTGTTCGGCGATGTCGTTGTGGCCGTCGATCAGTGGCGTTTGCTTGAGAATCCGGTCGATCCGGGCTTGGACCTTGGGATCGATCGATTGGGCGGAGGCCGGTACAGCCATGGCGGCGAGGGTAACCGCGATGAGGAAAGCAGTCTTCATGCGCGCCGGTGTAGGAACAGCAGTGCTTCCGCGCAATTCCGCGCTTGTCCTTTGTCGCCGGCCCGACAATGAAGGGCGAGCGATGAACGACCTTGAAGAAGTGATGCGGTTCGACCCCGAGCACGGCCTGGCCAATCTCGACGAGCACCTCGACCGGCTGAGCAGGATGGCCGGGGAACAGGGGTTCAAGTTCGACCGACACGCCGCGCGCAACGAGCTGCAGGCTGCAACCTTCGGAAAGCGGCGCCCGGCGATCGCGAGGCTTCTGCTGTCGCCGACCGGCGCGATGGCGATCGAAGTGAAAGCGGACGATTAGGCCGCTAGCGGGAAGCGCAGCAGTCGATCCGAAACGGGCACAAGCGCCGCAGCTCCGGGGCCGACGCTACCCATGATCTCCGGATGATGAGCGTCCAGCCCGCCGGTGAGCGACCCGAACGCCGGCAGGATCAGCTTGGTCGGGGAAACCACGAAACACCGGCGGGAAACCAGGCGGCCGCGCAGATGGACCCGGAACTTGGGGTGGTAGTGGCCGGACATTTCGGGGCGCAGCTCGCCGCGCACGGCCTCGTGGCGAAGGATGATTCCGGCGATCCCGACCTCGTCGGCGAGCCTTCCGCCGCAATGATCGGCAAAACCTGGATCGTGATTGCCGACAATCCATGTCCAGTCGAGTCGGCCTGTGAGACCGGTCAGTAATTCGCGGGCGCTGGCGGGCAGCCGTTCGCAACCGAAGGCGTCGTGGAAGCTGTCGCCGAGGCAGTAGAGGCGGGTTGCGCCCGTTTGCTCGACCGAACGGGATAGCGCGGTCAGGGTCGCGTGCGAATCATAGGGCGGGAGGAATTGCCCCAGCCGAGCGAACCAGCTCGCTTTTTCGAGATGCAGGTCGGCAACGAGGAGCGCGCTCTGGTTCGGCCAGAAGAGCGCTCCGTCCGCCGTCGCCCGAAATGTTTCGCCTGCGAACGAAAAGGGAACCATGGTCGATCAATCGGTCGTCACGGCTCCAGCGTCAACACATGATCTCTCAGCGAACGCGCATCGTGGAGCGCATTGTGCGGCACCTTGCTGTTCGCCGCCGTGCTGAAGCCGGAAAGCTCGACAAACTGAAACCGGAGCGGCGGCACTTCGACCATCGTGCCGGGACCGGTCAGCAGCAGCATGTTGAATTGCGCAATGTCTTCTGGCCAGTCGGCGACGATCAGCGGGTCGGGATCGCCGGCGAGATAATGCGAGATCGCGCGCGCCGCATCGGCGCGGCTGAGGCGCGGCGAGACGAGCATTTCCGGCACGGTGTCGAGATAGGGGACGACGTTGCGCTCGACCCATTCCTCGAGCGTGCCTTCCCAGTCGAGGGTCAGGTACAGCTCGTCGCCGTCCTCCGGCACGAGCGCCAGGCTGAGGAGCGCGCCGCCCCAGCCGTTATATTCGGTGTCGAGGAAATAACGCATGGGCCGCGCTTAGCGCGGCTGGAAGGATCTGCAATCGTCTGTCGGAAGCGGCTGGCCCTTGCGGCAGCGCTCCTCGAGCAGGCGCAGCCGACTGCCGCGTTCTTCTTCCTGCTTGCGAATTTCGCGACCGCGCTTTTCGTCGGCTTCGGATTGACTGGTCGTCGCGGCGTCCACGCCAGCGGAAGCGACCTTCACCGGGATCGAGGCGACATCGACGGCGGTTTTGGCAACGGTGCCGACGACGCAGGCTGAAAGGACGAACGGCAGCAGGATCGCGAGGCGCTTCATGGCTCAAGCCTCGCAGAGACGCCGAATGATTACAATTGCATCGCTGCCTCGGCGAGCGCTTCGGCTTGAGTCAGGATCGCCTCGTCCGCTTCGGCCCCGGGCGGCAGCGATTCGCGGCCGACGATGACCATCAGGGGCACCGCCATTGGGGTTATCCGGTCGGTTTCAACGTGAAGCATCGTGCCCTGGGCGCGGTCAACCAGGCGGACGAGCCGGCCGAGCTCGGTCATCCGCCGGCGCGCATCGTCCCAGGCCGCGCGCAGCAGCAGATGCTGCGGTTCATAGCGGCGCAGAACGTCGTAGATGAGGTCGGTCGAGAAGCTCACCTGCCGGCCGGTTTTCTTGCGGCCCGGGTGCTGGCGTTCGACGAGGCCGCCGATCACTGCGACCTCGCGGAACGCGGTTTTCAGCAGGTAAGAGCTTTCGACCCAGTCGATGAACTCCTGCTCGAGGATGTCGGCCGAGAATAAAGACTTCGGGTCGGTGATGGGCTCGAGGGCGTAGCATGCGAGTCCGTAATCGTTGGCGACGAAGCCTAAGGGTTTCAGCCCGGCTTTCTCCATCCGCTTGGTAAGCAGCATTCCCAAGGACTGGTGCGCATTCCAACCTTCGAAACTGTAGGCCACCATGAAGTGCTGGCCTTCGTGAGGAAAGGTTTCGACGAGCAGCTGGTGCGGTTCCGGAAGGACCGAACGTTCCGACTGGACTTCGAGCCACTCGCTGACGTCGTCGGGGAATCGGTGCCAGTCGTTGCGGTCCGCGAGCATTTGGCGGACTCGGTTGGCGAGGTGGGTCGACATAGACATGCGCTGGCCACCGTAAGTGACGACCTGTCCCCGCTTGGATGACGCATGGACGATGATGTCGGTGTCCTTGAACTGCTCGACCTCGAGGCTGAGTCCGGCGAAGAAGAAGCGATCGCCAGGCGCCAGGGCGGAGGCGAATCCTTCCTCGACCGTGCCGAGCTTGCGGCCGTTCCGGAAGCGGACGGCCATCAACGGCTGCTCGACGATCACTCCGGCGTTGAGTCGGTGCTGCTGGGCGACGCTGGGCTTGGCGATGCGCCATAGGCCGCCGGCCTCGGGCACCAACCGGCGGAAGCGGTCATACGCCTTCAGCGCATAGCCACCGGTGGCGATGAAATTGAGGATCTCCTGGAAGGTCTCGTCTTTAAGACCGGCGTAAGGCGCTGACGAACGGACCTCGGCGAGCAGTTCGCCCTGCTGAAAGGGTTCTGCGACCGCCATCGCCAAAATGTGCTGGGCAAGGACATCGAGCGCGCCCGGGCGGAAGATTTCAGGGTCGAGCTCGCCATCGTCGATGGCGTCGAGCGCCGCTCGGGCTTCCAGATATTCGAAGCGGTTGCCCGGAACGATTAAGCCCTTCGAAGGCTCGTCAAGCCGGTGATTGGCGCGGCCGATCCGCTGAAGCAGGCGCGAGCTGCCCTTCGGCGCACCCATCTGCACGACGAGGTCGACGTCGCCCCAATCGATCCCGAGGTCGAGGCTCGCGGTCGCGACCAGGCCACGAAGCTTGCCCGCCGCCATCGCCGCTTCGACCTTGCGGCGCGCCTCGACTGACAGGCTGCCGTGATGGATTCCAATCGGCAGCGCCTGGTCGTTTTCGTCCCACAGTTTCTGGAAAATGAGCTCGGCAAGCCCGCGCGTGTTGCAAAAGACGAGCGTCGTCTTGTGCTGCTCGATCAGGCGCATCACGTCGGCGATGGCGTGGTAGCCGGAATGGCCGCCCCACGGGATCTTGTTCTCGGGGATCAGGATCGACAGGTCGGGCTCGGCTCCGGGATCGCCGATGACGAGATCGACGAGGTCCATGTCGGCGTCTGGAGCGAGCCACGAGCGGTAGGCGTCGGGGTCGCTGATGGTAGCCGACAGGCCGACTCGCCGCAGCCCCGGAGCGAGCTTCTGGAGGCGGCTCATCGAGAGCGAGAGGAGATCGCCCCGCTTTTCCTTGGCGAAGCCGTGGAGCTCATCGACGACGATCGTCCTCAATCCCTCGAACATCTGCGGGGAATCGGGGTAGCTCAGCAGGAGGCTCAGCGACTCGGGCGTGGTGAGCAGCATCTGCGGGGGTTTCACCCGCTGCCGCGCCTTACGGTCGGACGGCGTGTCGCCGGTCCGAGTTTCGACCCGGATCGGCAGCCCCATCTCTTCGATCGGGCCGATGAGATTGCGCTGGACGTCGACCGCAAGGGCCTTCAGCGGCGAGACATAGAGCGTGTGCAGGCCCTCGACGGGCTGCTCGGCCTTTTCGCAAATCGTCGGAAGGAATCCCGCAAGCGTCTTGCCCGCGCCGGTCGCCGCGACGAGAAGTGCGCTCCGTCCGCGCTTGGCCAGGCCGAGCATCTCGAGCTGGTGCCTGCGCGGCTCCCAGCCCTTCGATTCGAACCATCGTTGAACGACAGGCGGGAGCGGATCAGTCTTCAGCGGCGTCCGTCCCCTCGCGCCGGCGCTGTTCCTCTTCCTTGTAGAGCTGGTCCGTCGCCTGCTCCGTACGGCCGCTCTTGCCCGTCGAACCGCGCCGCATGACGAGCCACACGAGGATGATCAGAAGGATCGCGGGCAGGACGATGTCGATGATCCACCATTGGGCCGTGTCAGTGCTCATTATCTTCTCCTGCGGGAACTGCCCGAGCTTCTCGCCTATATAGCTCGCAATGGCGCGATTGGGTTCCTGGATCAAAGCTTGCCCGGAGGGGATCTACGTGCGCCCGGCGGACGCGTGGATCGACCCGTCACAGCCCAAGCCCAAGGCTTTGATCACCCACGGCCACTCCGACCACGCGCGCGCCGGGCACGGCGCGGTGCTCGCGACTGAGGAAACGCTGGCGATCATGGAAGTGCGCTGCGGGCCGCAGAACGGCCAAACCGCGGCCTATGATGAGGTCATTCGGGTCGGCGAGGTCGATGTCCGCTTCGTCCCCGCGGGCCACGTGCTCGGCAGCGCGCAGATCGTGCTCGAACATGCGGGCGAGCGGGTCGTCGTTTCCGGCGATTACAAGCGCCGTCCCGACCCGACCTGCGCCTGCTTCGTGTCGGTGCCGTGCGACATCTTCATCACCGAGGCCACGTTTGGCCTCCCCGTCTTTCGTCACCCCGATACCGGCAGCGAGATCGACCGGCTGCTGCATCGCCTCCATTCGGACCCGAGCCGCTGCGTGCTGGTCGGCGCCTATGCGCTCGGCAAGGCACAGCGGATCATCACCGAGCTGCGCGCTCGGGGGCATCACGACCCGATCTATTTCCACGGAGCCGTCGAGCGGCTGAACCAGCTTTACGAGGGCTTCGGCGTCGAGCTGGGTGAGCTACGCCCGGCCACCGGCGCGACCAAGCAGGAAATGGCTGGCCACGTCGTCATCGCTCCGCCGAGCGCGCTCAACGACCGCTGGTCGCGGCGGCTGCCCGATCCGGTCACTGCCATGGCTTCGGGCTGGATGCGCATCCGCCAGCGGGCTCGGCAGCAGAATGTCGAGCTGCCGCTGATCATCTCCGACCATGCCGACTGGGACGAGCTCACCATGACTATCCGCGAGCTCGAACCGACCGAAGTGTGGATCACCCACGGCCGCGAGGAGGCGCTCAAGCACTGGTGCATGACTCACCAGATCAAGGCCTGCGAGCTGAATCTGGTCGGCTATGAGGACGAGGACGACTGATTGGCGGGCGCCTGCATTTGTTGGCTCATATCGCGCAGTTCCTGGCCGCGTTTCGCGAATTCGGTGTCACAAGCCGCGCCAATCTCCTTGGCGTGTGGATTGGCGGACATTCCATCCGCCTCCTGGCGCACGGCTCCGGCAAGGTCGAGAGTCGGCGCCTCGACGGCCAGTTTTCCAACGAAATACATGACCCCAAGGCTCGCGGCCGCCTGCGTCTTTTCGTCCTTTGCAGTGGCAGCCGTGTCGACGGCGATCGCGTACAGCATGAAGCACTGGACGTCGTGCTGCGCTGACGGTGACAGCGGTGCTGCGGAGTGCGCTGGCGCAAGTGCCGCCAGGAGGGGGAGGGCCGGCAAGAATAATGATGGATGCATCAGAACCCCCAACTCGAGACGCCCCGAGCCTGTTCGGTCCAGCAGCGTCCGTCCAGCGCCAAAACGCAAACGTCTAGTGTACCGCCTCGACCCGCTCGACTCCGGATTTGGCCAGCTGGCCGTCGATCTGCGCGATGAGGCGCTCGAGCCCCGACTGATCTGAGGATTCCGCGCGCGCGACGAGCACGTCCTGCGTGTTCGAAGCGCGTAGCAGCCACCAGCCGTCCGGAGTGCTGACTCGCACGCCGTCGGTCGCGTCGACGTTCGCCCCATCGGCCGAGAGGCGGTCGCGCACCTCGTCGATAATCGCGAACTTGCGAACCTCGTCGACCGGAAAGCGCAACTCGGGGGTCGCGACCGCCTTCGGCATCGCGTCTTTGATCTCGGTCAGCGTCTTGCCGCTCGCGCCAACTGCCTCGATCAACCGCACCGCAGCGTAAAGCGCATCGTCGAACCCGTACCAGCGGTGCTTGAAGAAGATGTGGCCGCTCATTTCTCCCGCGAGCGGCGCGCCCGTTTCCTTCATCTTCGATTTGATGAGGCTGTGCCCGGTTTTCCACATCAAAGGCTGGCCGCCCAATTCCGCGACCCGATCGAACAGCGTCTGGCTGGCCTTGACGTCGGCGATGATGGTCGCTCCGGGCAGCTCCTTCAGCACGGCCTCCGCGAGGATCATCAGCAGCTGGTCGCCCCAGATTACGCGGCCCTTGCTGTCGACCGCGCCGATCCGATCGCCATCGCCGTCGAAGGCGATTCCGAAGTCGAGTTGTTCGCGCTCGACGAGGTTCTTGAGGTCGGCGAGATTGGCCTCGACCGTCGGGTCGGGATGGTGGTTGGGGAAGGTGCCGTCGACATGGCTGAAAATCACATGGTGATGGCCCGGCAGCCGCTCGACCAGCATGTCGAGGATGGGTCCAGCGGCGCCGTTTCCGGCATCCCAGCCGATTCGGAAGGCCTTGCCGGAGAAGTCTTGCAGCAGCCGGTCGGCATAAGCTTCGCGAATGTCGACCTCTTCGATCGTCCCGCTGCCGTCATGCCAGTGGCCCGAGGCGGCGCGCTCGCCGATCTCCTGGATCTCCTGCCCGAAGACCGACCGGCCCTTCAGAAGCATCTTGAAACCGTTATAGTCGGCCGGGTTGTGGCTTCCGGTGACCTGGACGCCGCCGTCGACGTTGAGAAAATGGGTCGCGAAATAGAGCATTGGGGAGGGGCCCATGCCGATGCTCATGACGTTGAGACCGCTTTCAGTGAGCCCGCGGATCAGCGCCTCTTCGAGCATTCCCGAATGCGTTCGGCCGTCGCGACCGACAGCGATAGCGCGCGCGCCTTCGCCATGCGCCTTCGCACCATAAGACCGGCCGAGCGCATAAGCATCGTCTTCGGTCAGCGTGGCGCCGACGATCCCGCGAATGTCATATTCGCGGAGGATGGTGGGGTTGAATGTGTGGGTCGTCATTGCGAGGAGCGAATAGCGACGAAGCAATCGGGATGCACGGCTGGATTGCTTCGCTACGCTCGCAATGACGGCTTAAGCCGCCTTTTCGACCTCATTGGCGTCGGGAATGCCCAGGCCGGCGATCATCTCGCGCAGCTCCTGCCGGGCGGCGATGTGCGCGATCCCCACCTCGCCGAGCTGCTGCAGGTCGAGCAATGTGAGTCCCTTGGGGAACAGCTCGCGATAGATCACGCGCTCTCCGAGCCCCGGGATGACCCTGAAGCCGACACGGCGCGCAAGCTCGTCGAGCGCTGCACCGACCCGCTTTAAATTGTGCGATTCGACATGCTGGAGGCGGTTCCTCAGCACCACCCAGTCGACGCTCTTGCCGGTCTGCTTGGCGCGTTGGGTGCGGCTGTTCCACACCAGCTCGGCATAGAAGCTCGGCTTCGTGACCTTGTAATTTTCCGGATGGACCTGGCCGATAAGGTCGAGGTCGACGAAGCTGTCGTTCATTGGGGTAACGAGCGTGTCGGCCATGAGGATCGCGGCGCGCGCGGTCTCATCGTCGCGGCCGGGCGTGTCGACGACGATCACGTCGGCTTCGGCCGAAAGGCGCTCGATCGCTTCGGCGAGCCCTTTTTCGCTATGGTCTTCGAGCACTTCGTAGGCCGCGTGTGGCAGATCGGTCTTCTCGAGCCGGCGCATGGTCGCATCGCGGTTTTCGAGATAGCGCGTCATGGTTCGCTGCCGGCTGTCGAGGTCGAGCGCCGCGACCCTGTGGCCCGAAGCGGCCAAAGCGATCGCCGTATGGACTGCGGTCGTCGACTTGCCGGTGCCGCCCTTTTCGTTGGCGAAGACGATGAAATGCGGTTGCGCCATGCTTGATCTTTTCCCCTGCGGCATCGAAACGCCGCCCCGGTAAAGATTAACTTAGGGACCCACCGCGTGCAAACCGTTCGCACCAGTGAAGAATTGACGCACGCGCTAGCCGGAATGCGGGGCGGCACTCTGGCCTTGGTCCCGACGATGGGCGCGCTCCACGCGGGGCATATGGCGCTGGTCGACGAGGCCAGGACACGCGCCGACAAGGTCGCAGCGACGATCTTCGTCAATCCGGCGCAGTTCAACGACAAGAACGACCTGGCGCGCTATCCGAGAAGGGAAGCGGACGATGCCCAAAAGCTGGCCGATGCCGGGTGCGACCTGCTGTGGATGCCGGCTGTGGATGACATCTATCCACAGTTATTTGCGACGACGGTCCATGTCTCAGGCGTTTCGGAGCGCTGGGAAGGGGAGGCTCGGCCCGGCCATTTCGACGGGGTCGCGACCGTGGTCGCCAAGCTGCTGCTTTCGGTCAGGCCGGATTTCGCGCTTTTCGGCGAGAAGGATTTCCAGCAGCTGGCGGTGATCCGGCGGATGGCGTCCGATCTCGGAGTTCCGGTCGAGATCGTCGCTGTACCGACGGTCCGCGATTCCGATGGTCTCGCTATGTCTTCGCGCAACGCCCTTCTGTCGGCTGACGAGCGGCGGCGCGCCGTGGCGCTCCCCAAGTCGCTCGAGGCGGCGCGAAATGAGATTCGCAACGGATCGGAAATCGCGGGAGTGCTTCAAAAGGCGAAGCAATCCCTGGTCGATGCGGGATTCCTGAGGATCGACTATCTCGCGCTTGTCGGCGCCGCCACGCTAGAGCCCATCGACAGGCCGAAAGGCGCGATGCGCCTCATCGCTGCGGCCGTGATCGGAACGACGCGGCTGATCGACAATGTCGCGGTCGAGGTTGACTAGTCTTAACGAGGTATTTTCCGCGTTAACCATTTCTTTGCGGGTTACCGCTGAATTTCCCCCACACAGGGACTGAGGGGAAAGTCATGGGAGCGATTAGTCAGAAGGGCGCGGAATTCTTGATCCGCAGCCGACTTACCGATGCGGAGAATGGGGACGTCGATGCCCTGTTCGAGCTCGGGATCGTTTATTCGACCGGACGCGGGGGCGCTCCGGTCGACCTCATAGAAGCTCACAAATGGTTCAATCTCGCAGCGCTAAACGGCAGTGCTCGCGGCCAGGAATGCCGTGCCGAGATCGCCGTCGAAATGACCGCGCGCGAGATCGCCGAAGCGCAACGCCAGGCACGGGCCTGGCTGGCGGCGACCGGCTACCAGCGTCGCGCGGCGTAATTAGCGGACCAAAACGGTCACGGCGCGGCGGTTCAGCGCCAACGCCGCGGGCACGGTCCCAGGCACCGGGACCTTTTCCTTGCCCCAGCTGAGCGTCGTCAACTGCGCGGCTGGGACCCCCAGAAGCACGAGGTAGGAGCGGACCTCTTCCGCCCGACGCGCGCCGACCGCGAGCGCATGGTCGCGCGTGTCGCTGGGGTCGGCATAGCCCTCGATACGCACCACCACCTCCGGATGCTGCCGGAGCCATGCGGCTTGCGCCTGCAGGGTTGCCTGCGCTTGCGGGGTGAGGACCGAGGCGTCGCCACCGAAATAGACGATGTCGCTTCCGGACCTCGCTACGAAATCCGCCCTCAGCGCATCGATGCCGACGAGCACGGGAGCGAGCGGGACCGGCTGGCGTTTCCTTAAGCCGGGCAGCTGCGCCGAAGCTGCGGTCGAGAACAGAGCCAGCATGAGAATGACTCGCCGCATCAATCGATCACTCCCGACCAATCGGGATCCGACCCGTCCTGCGGAGTGAGGACCCTTCGCGCCTCGCCGCCGGAGATTGCGACCCGGTAGAGCGAGGGGCGGCCGTCGAGCGCCGAGCGCTGGAAAATGACCTCCCGGCTGCTCGGGGCCCAGTCCGGAGCTTCGTCGCCGGGACCGGCGGTCAAAAGCTGCTCGCCGCTCCCGTCCGCTTTCATCACGCCGATTCGCGTCCCGACCCCGGGAATGCGTCTCGTGAAGGCAATCCACTCGCCGTCAGGACTCCAAACCGGGTCGGCATACCATCCGCCGCCGAAGGTGATCCGGCGCTGCCCAGTCCCGTCAGCGTTCATCGTGTAAAGCTGCTGAGTGCCCGAGCGGTCGCTTTCGAACACGATCTGGCCGGCGTCCGGCGAGAAGCTCGGCGACGTATCGATACCCGGCGATGCCGTCAGCCGCTGCGGGATTCCGCCGCTGGAATTGACAACGTAGACGTCGGTGTTTGGGCCTTGTTGCATCGAAAAGACGATTCTGCTGCCGTCCGCGGAGTAACGGGGCGCGAAGGTCATTCCGCCCGTCGGAACGAGCGGCCTTTGCTGGTTTGTGTCGAAGTCGATAATTCGAATGTGCGGCTGCCCGCCGACGAAGCTGACATAAGCGAGCTCGTCCGCCTTTGGAGCGATGCGGGGCACGAGCACGATCGAATCGCCAACGGTGACGAAGCTCTGGTTGGTCCCATCGCTGTCCATGACTGCGATCCGCTTCACTCGCGCGTTGAGAGGGCCGGTTTCGGCGACATATGCGATGCGCGTGTCGAACAAGCCGGCTGGGGCACCGGTCGCGGCGGTGTAAGCGAGGCCGGAGCATTTGTGCGCGGCCCGGCGCCATTCGCTGCCCGCGACCGCAAAGCCGATTCGCCCGAGCTCCCGCCCCTTGGCCACGTCATAGACATAGCAGCCGACGGTGAACCGTCCGTCCGGATTGGAGCGAACGAAGCCAGTCAGCAGGTATTTCGCCCCTTGCGTCCGCCATCTGGAGAATGTCGGCGCCGTCACTTCCGGATAGGAATAATAATCCTTCTGGTTCGGCCCGACCGGAACCAGCTCGGACGTCGAGCGGAGATCCGACGCTATCAGCTGCGACGCCTGCCAGGCGATCGCCGCGGGGCTGTCGGCACCGCGCGAGCTATTGTCCGGCGTGGCGAGAGGCGGGACCGCGACGACCGCCACCGCAGGTTCCTGCGCTGCGGCCGGAGCGGCGAACAGGGTCAGGCTGAGGAATGCGAGCGACGCGAAACGGGCAGTCATGCGGATTTCGTAATGCTCCTGAACCTGTCGACCCAATCTTCCGGTTGCCGCTGCGGCCGGCCATTCGCATCGAGGAAGGCGGCCGTCACCCGAGCGTCGGTCAACAGTTCCCCATTCCGCATGACTCGTTGATGAATCTCGACCGAAGCGGCGCGGACCTGCTCGACGCTGCTCAAGACCAGAAGTTCCTCGCCGAGCCGCGCGGGCTTCACATAGCGGATATTGCACTTGGCGACATAATACGCGCCGCCTCCGGCGCGAAGCACATCGGCCTGGTCGACTCCGACGGCGCGGAGCATGTCGGACCGGGCCCGCTCCATGAACTTCAGATAGTTGGCATAATAGACGACCCCCGCGGTGTCGGTGTCCTCGAAATAGACGGTGAGCGCGAAATGGTGCTCGTGCTCGATGAAGCCGCCGCGATAGGGTGTGTCGAGATCCGCCGCCATTGAGGCCGCTCTAGCGAGCAGGGACTCCGCGTGAAACCCGCTTGACTCGCATGTAACGCTAAGGTTACATGTAACTCACAGGTTACACAGGAGCAGGGAATGAACAGTTTCACAATTGGCTTAGTGGCGGGAATCGGGGCGGTCCTGGTGATTGCGGCAATCGCGAAATGGCGCCGCCGCAACACCCCGATGAGCGTCGCCGACAAGGCCGA